>JANMUC010000418.1:0-7459 GCA_031391225.1 Deinococcales bacterium | reverse complement strand
ATCGCCGAGAACGCCGCCAACTGGAACGCGGCAACACTGACACTCGAGGGTGCTGGTGCTACAAGCAACCCTCAGGGTGGGGCATATCTGTATTATCCCGCGCCAGTCAAGTCAATCAACGTCACCGACATCGGAACAACTGGCGACGTAAAAATACAACTGACCTCGTTCTGCGACTACGGCGATGCCCCGAGCAGCTACGGCACGACTGTTCTGGCTGGCGGCGGCGGCGGTCCGATCCACCAGATGGCTCCGGCGGGCGGCATCCTCGGCACTGAACCGCGCGACTTGTATTTGGGCAACTTGGTGGCTGGCAAATTGAATGGCTCTCCGTCAATCGGAGCCGACACCGACCCGCAAGACGATGGTGTCTCGAGCTTCCCGACCTTAACTGCCAGTGACACCAGTTACAGCGTCAGTGTCCGAGCCGTGAACAACTCGAGCCAAGAAGCCACGCTGGTCGCCTGGATTGACTTCAACATTGACGGGCAATTCCAAGATAGTGAAAAGGCGACGGTGATCGTTCCAGCCAATAGCGCCGCAAAAGATTACCCCGTGACCTGGACGGGCTTGACTGGACTGGTCAGCGGACAAAGCTATGCCCGTTTTAGACTGATGCTCAGCTCGAGTGCTACGGGTACAGGGATCATCTTGGGTGTTCGTGCGGCTGGAATGCAAGCTTCCACCCGAGTCAAACCCTCGAATCAGATCATCTCGGAGCGCTCGAGTCGGGCGCTTGCCGTGACAACCACCACACCGACCGGTTGGGTGTCCAGCGGCGAGATTGAAGATTATTCACTCATGATTGCCCCAGCATCAGCCAGCCTCAGCGGTTTGGTTTGGGCAGACCTCAACCGAAACGGCATTCTTGACAACGGCGAAGTTGTTTGGAACAGCACCAATGGAAGCTTAACGGTCTATGCCGTTGACAGCACAAATGTGGTGGTTGCCAAAGCCACCGTGCAAACCGATGGGATATTTAGTTTCTCTGGTCTGGCTTCTGGAACGTACACCCTGATTCTTTCGACCGACTCGAGCATCTTGCTTGGTGCGGCTGCGCCACCGCCCAGTTTGCCTGTCGGTTGGGGCAACACTGGCGAGAGTACCGGCGTTGCCGCCAGTGGCACACTCGACCCATCTGTTGACGGGAAGATCACGGTGACCATTCCATGAATTGCCACGATCCGATCAATGAAGTCATTTTAACCAAAGCACAGCCACAAATCGGGAGGAAGCTATGAAAGCCCAGCATCACAACTCGAGACTTATCTTGGGTGACACCATTTCTAAACCTCAAGTTTTTAAAGCTCGAGGTTCTTGGACTCAGTACACTCGAAGTTCATTGACTCAGAAAATTGCCGCCGCAATTGGAACGGCTTTCATGGTTGGGACTGCTTTACTTGGTTTTGCCGAAGCCGCACCAAAACGAGCCGACTGGTGCGGCACAATTTGGAGCATAGAAAACACCACGATTCTTGCCTGGCTAAACCCAACCTCTGGAACGACCACTTCGGCAACAGGTCCAACAGCCCAAATCACCATGCCGCCCGTGTTAACTGGGGCAAGTGTGGCTGGGATCGGGCTTCATGCTCAATCAGGCACGATGTTCGCTTATGACCGAAATGGTACGACTGGCAAACTTTATTCTTACCAATTTGGGGTGAACACGGCTTGGCAACTCGAGAATTCAGTGGCTTTGCTTGGTTTAACGGGTACTCAATCCATTGCAGGCGCTTCGAACAACTTAAATAAAGTCACTGTAGACGGCAATACGCTTTTTATTGCCGAATCAAATGGTGTTGCGGTTTATGCCATCCCTTTAAACTCGAGCGGCAACATTTCAGGAGCAGTCACCACAAACACATACACATTTACGGGTGATCCCACAGCGCTGTTGCATCGAAGCTTAATAGCCGCCGATCCTGTCGGTACAACTGTTGTCAACGGTGGCGACTTAACAACCGATGAATTTGGTGATACTTACAACATTACCTACAACCTCACCATTACTGGTATTGTCGGAGGAGTACAACAGACTGCCACCACAAAAGCCTACTTTTACAAGCAAGGACCAACAGGAAACACCTGGGAATACCAAGGTGAAACAGCCACCAATGCAGCCTTTGCAGGGGCTGCCTTTTACAAAGGAAACCTGTATGTCAAAGCTGCCACACAGCTTAAAAGACTAAACCTGACCCGCTCTGGTAGCGGTTATACGGGTTGGAACAATGCGCTGAGTAATATTGGTGCTGCCAGTACAACCTCGAGTGCCGATTTAACGGCTTGCGGTACGCCAAACATGGTGGTGAACAAAACCCAACAAATTTACACCGATGCGGCTGCAACGACGCTTTCTACAGATCAGGCGAATATTAAAACTGGTCAATACATCAAATATACAGTTGTTTCACAAAACACAGGTGACACTTGGGCGCGAAGCACAACCTTAACTGATAACTTGCCAACGGGTGTCAGTTATGTCTCGAACAGTGCAGCGTTAAACGGAACAAATCTTGGCTTGGCAAATTATTCAAGTCTGTTTACACTGACCAGTCTGACTGCGCCAACAGGCATTGTTAAATACGCACCTGACCCAGATACGACAACCCTGACATTTGTTGTAGAAGTGAGTGCAATCACAGGCAGCGTTCAAAACCGCGCCACAATCGCTTACGTTGACGGTTCGGGTTTGGCATCGGAAACACCAGATTGCACCAGCACCCCAAAAGTAAATTGCGCTGAAACCTTGAGCTTAGCGCTTTACCCAAGTGCCAGCGGAACAGTCTGGCAGGATAAAAATGGCAGCATCACAATTGATGGCAGCCCGCTCGAGACAGGAATTGACGCTGGCGGTTTGACCGTTTATGCCGTCAACTCAAGCGGAATTGTGGTCGGCAAAGCGACAGTTTCTGTGCTGGATGGCACGTACTCGATTGCAAATTTGCCAACGGCTGCTGCGACCTACACCTTGCGGCTTTCGACAGACTCGAGCCTGAACCTTGGTTCGGCAGCCCCAACAACCTCGAGCTTACCGAGTGGTTGGGTCAACACGGGCGAGAACAAGAATGGCACAACCGAAACGACAAGCCCAGGTGAAATTGCCATCAATATCGCAGGGGCTGGAACTTCTGCCGCCAATCAAAATTTTGGAATCGAACAACCACCAACCACAGCCTCGCCGACCTCGGCTTCGGTCAGCAACAGCACCGTCAATGCGCCACTTTTCAGCAGCCCACTGGCGGGCGCTGACACCGACGGAACGGTGGCTTCTTTTAAAATCATCAATTTGCCGCTGGTGACCCAGGGCATTTTGAGCTGGGACGATGACAACAATGCCACCACCCCACCCATTGCGCTGATTGCGGGACAAGTGATCCCAGCCGCCAGCGCAGACAAACTTTTCTTTAGTCCAGTTGCTGGATTTGTTGGCAATGCCAGTTTCACTTATGCAGCCGTTGACAACGCCACAGTCGCATCGCCCAGTCCAGGCACATACACCATTCCGGTGACTGCCAGCAACACAGGAACAATTGATGGCACAGTCTGGGCAGACCTAAACCGCAATGACCTTCTGGACAACGGTGAAATCGGCACAACCGCAGGCTCGAGCAGCCTGACCGTGTACTTGGTGGACTCGAGCAATTTGGTGATTGCCAAAACCTCGGTGCTGCCCGACGGCACGTTCAGTTTTAGTGGATTGGCTTCAGGCACATACATATTAATTCTCTCCAATGACTCGAGCATCTCTATAGGAACTGCCCCACCTGCCCCCAGTCTGCCCAGCGGTTGGGAAACGACTGGCGAAAACACTGGTAACCCCACGAGCGGCACGCCAGATGGAACTGCCGACGGAAAGATCACTGTGACCATCCCATGAACAAACTGCCAAAAATCGTCATTTTCTGGAGCGTATACATGCCAAATCGTTTGTTTTGTCAATTCATCATCTCGAGCATCCACGGTGTTGGCGGAGGACATCATGAATAAAACCACACCAGACAATTCGCCACCTCGAGTGAATACATTGCGAGATGTCATTCAGAATCTTTCCACCAAATCCAAACTTGGCATTGGAGTCATGCTGGTTGCGGCGACATTCGGAGGATTAAGTTTGGCTG
Source organism: Deinococcales bacterium (assembly GCA_031391225.1). GTDB lineage: Bacteria > Deinococcota > Deinococci > Deinococcales > JAAFIG01 > JANXTZ01. The sequence continues at coordinate 3,341 of JANMUC010000418.1, read as the reverse complement.
GACCAACGGTCAATTTCGGTGTCGCACCAATTGTTGCGGTCAGCGGAACCGTCTGGGATGATAAGAATGGTAATATTACTATTGACGGCAGCCCACCCGAGATTGGAACAAACGCTACGGGTCTGACCATTTATGCCCTTGATTCGAGTGGCAAAGTTGTGGACAAAACGAGTGTCAATCCTGATGGCACGTACACCCTGGCGAGCATTCCACTCAATGCCAGCCTGACTTTGCGCCTCAGCAACGACTCGAGCGTTGCGGTGGGCAACCCTGCCCCTACCACACCCAGCTTGCCGAGTGGTTGGTTCAACACCGGCGAAAATTTGGGCGGTACACCAGACTTTGCGATTTCAAGCCTGGGAGATATCTCGGTCACGACAACCACGAACCTCGCTAACCAGAACTTTGGCATCCGCCAGTCGTATGTTTTGACGCCACCACCAGCACCCACAACCTGCCAATTCGACTTCTCGAGCTACCTCAACACGGGCATCAGCGCCACCGGCGGACAACTGTCAATTGGCAGCAATGACCTGCGCTGGACCGCCGAATGGCTGGCTGGACCCGTCAGCGGCATCACAACCCCGTACGCCCCACCGCGCCCTGTCGGTGTCATGCCTGCCGTGGTCACGGGCAATGCTGCGCCTGGTGCTTGGGTCAACGAACCTGCCAACGCCCGTTGGATCAGTTACCCGTTTCGCGGTCCGAACAACGGCGATGGTATCCACGCGGATGCCGATCTCGATGGACTGCTCGGCGAGGGCAGCCCGAACCCAATCGTCGGAACTTCGGATACGGTGCGCCTCAGGTTCACGACCTACGTGACCCTGCCAACCAATGCCGATATCTCTGCAATCAATTTGGCGCTGCGTGTTGCTGTGGACAATGAGTTTGTGAGTGCCAGTGTGAATGGCGTTCAAAACGTCAGCAATCCAAATCCGAATCCGCTCGCCGCCGACTACGGCGCGTTCGCAACCATTCCACTGAACCAAGGCTGGCAAGCGGGCGTCAACACCATCGAAATTACGGTTGATTCTGGCGCTCACGCGGTTGGTTTTCTGATGGCACTCGACGGGAGTGCCACGCAGTTATGTGCGACGGTTAGCGGCACAGTTTGGGATGACGCCAACGGTAATGTCAGCATCGATGGCACGCCACCTGAGACTGCAACCAACGCAGGTGGTCTGAGCGTTTACGCCTTTGATTCAACGGGTACAGTTTTGGACAAAGCCACCGTCGCCGCAAATGGCAGCTACACGTTCTCGAACCTGCCTGCGAACACCAACTTGACCTTGCGCCTCAGCGCCGACCCGAACGTGGCGGTTGGTGGAACTGCGCCCACAGCCTCGAGCCTGCCAAGCGGTTGGGTGAACACGGGCGAAAGCAAGAATGGTGTGACCGAAACCACAACCTTGGGTGATATTGCGTTCACGACCACTTCGAGCACCGCATCAAACCAAAATTTTGGAATCGAACAACCACCCGTTTCGACCAGTCTCAGCAACTCGAGCATCCCTGCGAACGCAGGACCAACAACACTGGTCACGGGTTTGGCGGGAACTGATCCTGATGGCACGGTTGCTTTGTTTAGAGTGAATTCATTGCCACCCGCCAGTGAAGGCGTTTTGTATTACAGCGACGGCATCACAGCAGTCTTGCTGAGCGACCCAGCCATGACACCAGCCGTTGCCGCAGGACTCAAATTTGATCCCAATCTGACATTCGTTGGAAACTCAAGCTTCACATACTCGGCAATTGACAACGCTGGAAAAACTTCACTGACACCAGCGACTTATACGGTTCCAATCTTCAAGCCAAACACCCCACCCGTTGCCACGGGTCTGACCAATTCCACGCAAGCCAACCCAACCAATACGGGCAGCGCACCTGTATCCTCAAGCATCTTTACGGGATCAGATGTTGATGGTACGGTTGCCAAATTCACAATCACCAGTTTTCCAAGCAACGCCACCAGCATCACAATCAACGGCACGAATTACACCGCCTCGAGTTTCCCAATTGGCGGCGTGGACATCACGGCTGTGGCTGGGGCAATGCCAGCGGGTGTCATCAGCGTTGATCCAATTGACGGTGCACTGACTGTTGGGATTCCATTCACGGTCACCGACAACCTTGGACTGTCTAGCGTCACCGCAACTGCCAGCGTGCCATTTGTCGAACTGGCACTGAGCGGCAAAGTCTGGACGGATGTGGATGGCAGCACCACCATCAATGGCAGTGAAGTGGGCACGAACGTTGGTGCGGTCAATGCTGTTCTGACCGACGCTAGCGGCGTGGTGATTGCCATAGTTCCAGTTGCCAGCGATGGCACGTACAACTTTGCAAGCATTCCACCAAACACCGATATCAAACTTCAAATCACCACCCTCAACCCAGCCGTGGGCGCGAGTGTTGCCGCACCCGTGCTGCCGGCAGGCTACATCAACACCACCCCAACCGAAATGAGCTTCAATACTGGAGTCTCGAGCATTTCCAACAAAAACTTTGGTCTCGAGCAACCACCAGTGGCGACTGGAACAACCGCAGCAAGTCAACCGAACCCAACGGGTTTGAACAGCGCCAATGTGCCCTCAAGCATTTTTGCGGGTTCGGATATTGACGGCACGATTGCGAAATTCTTGATCACAGACTTTCCAAACAACGCCACCAGCATCACGATCAACGGCACGAATTACACGTCCTCGAGCTTCCCAATTGGCGGTGTGGTTGTTCCAGCCGTTGCAGGTGCAATGCCAGCAGGTGCAATCAAAGTCGATCCAATTGACGGCATTGTAAGTGTAGATATTCCATTTACGGTCACCGACAACGCGGGTCAAAACAGTATGCCAGCCACAGCCAGCCTGCCGTTCACACCCTTAAGCGTCAGTGGCACAATCTGGGATGACGCAAACGGCAATGTTGCCCTCGATGGACTCGAGACGGGAACAAACGCTGGCGGTTTGACGGTCTATGCCGTGGACTCGAGCGGCGTTGTGGTTGAAAAAGCAACTGTCAACGCTGACGGCACTTACACCCTTGCCAGCGTTCCACCAAATGCCAACCTGACCCTGCGCTTAAGCAGCAACTCGAGTGTTGCAATCGGCTCAACTGCACCAACCGCCTCGAGCCTGCCAAGCGATTGGGTCAACACGGGTGAATGCCTTGGCGGTGTCACCGAAACCGCGACCTTGGGTGATATTGCCCTGTCAACCACGACTGTGAATGTCGCCAATCAAAACTACGGCATTGAACAACGCCCAGACACACAAAACCTGACACCAGTTGCCCAAGTCAACCCAGGCGCAGGAAGTAGCGTTCAAGTCCCAGCGATTCAATATTCG
>JANMUC010000410.1:0-1974 GCA_031391225.1 Deinococcales bacterium | reverse complement strand
CACAATGCCTCTAGCGAAAGCCAAAAACTCGAGACTCGAGTTTTACGGAGGACACCATGAGCTTACAAAATAGAATGTTTGAATTGCGCACGCCCGAAGATGTAGACGGTTTTGTTGCGCAGTACCCCACCGCCGCGATTTTTAAAGCTGGCACATGCCACAAAACCATGCAAGGTTGGGGCAACATCGAAAAACTCTTGCGTGAACGCGAAGATGTGCCAGTTGGTATCATTCGCGTGGTCGAGGCGCGACCAGCCAGTAATCACGTCGAACAACGCACAGGCATCACGCACCAAAGCCCGCAAATCATTTTGTTCCGCGAGGGTGAAGCCAAATTCGACCTTGACAACTGGAATATCACCGAAGAAAACCTCGAGCCACGGTTTGAAGCGTACCTGCCAGCCGTAGAAGGCGAAAACGTCGCTGCGACAGGCGCGAAATCGAACCTCGAGCCTTACAAGAAATTGCTCGACGGTTTTATTGCGGGGCAAGTTTCAGAACCGCAATTTCAATGGACGTATTTAGAAATGTTCCGCGCCGATGCCAGCCTGCGCAGTCAAGAGGAATTTGATGTGCTCAACAGTTTGTTCGGCAATCCAGACGAGCATCATATTCACGCTGGGGCGATCATGAATCTCGAGGCGCAAATGCAAGACCAGCAAGCGATAGCGCCGCTGCTCGAGCGTGCCCAGGAATTACGGACGGCATTGAACGCGCTTTGAAAAGAATTTAACGTTCTTGAAACTCGAGCGACCATTGCTCTGCCCTCAACCCCAGCCCTTCTTGACCCTGAACGTGCACCTTGCGGGCAGGGTCGCTTCTCCCAACATCAGGAGAAGGGAGTTTTATTTTGCTACACGTGAAAATCGAGGATTTCGCTTGGTTTCACGTGATTTCCAAACTCACAAACTGCGTTTCTCCAGAATGTCTAGCAATTGCTCGTAGCTAATCGCGTATTTTCTGGCAACGTCGGACGCGTAACTGATGCCCTTCGACGCTGTACGTTCAATGCGGTATGTGCGTTTGTGCTCGTTGCCGTCATCTTTTGTCACTGAAACCAGACTTGCCAGGGTACTCGAGCCTTGATGTTGGTTGATCGTGTCCACATCGGCGAGTTCGTGCATGTGTGTGGCGAAAACAGCACGTACTCCCAAATGCCTGAATGCTTTCAGAATGTCTCGAGCCAAGTACACGCCCTCACCTGGGCTGGTGCTCGAGAGGGATTCGTTTAAGAGAATCAAGCTGTGCTTGCTGGCTTTGTGAAACAGCGCGTTTAAACGTCCCGATTCTTCGCCCAATCGCCCTGTGACGGATTCAGATTTTTCTTCGACTGGAAAATGTGTGTAAATGCCGTCTATCGGGCTGATGCTGGCAGTTTTGGCGGGAAGATGAAAGCCAGCCTGACAGAGCACATGCGCCAAACCGACGGCTTGAATGAAGGTGGTTTTGCCGCCAGAGTTTGGTCCTGTTAGAATAAAAATCTTTCCAGTGTCATCAAAGTCAACATTGTTTCCAACAATCTTGTTGCCCAAGTCCCGTTCGCCGTTTTTTTCAAAACGCAGTGTCAACAAGACATTCGTCAAACCCTCAAAATGATCCTCTCGAGCGTCAGGATTTTTTAAGTCAGGTTTGCACATCTTCACGCCCAAACCTTGTAAGCGTTTCACCAAAAACGTGCCGCCAAGGTAAAACGCGAACTCAGCTTCAAGGTGCAAAAGTGGGTGGGAAAACACTTGAATGTACTGCTTTAAGACTTGTGCCACAGGGCGGGTGGTGTCCTCGAGCATTTTCTCGAGGTCAGCAAAGAAGGTGGCGAGCATTCGGTCTTTACCAGATTTGCTGATTGCCACCTTGCCCGAACCAAAACCAGATTCCATCGTGTTGCCACTGATTGCGCCCATGATCGCCGCACCAATGCCGCGTTTTGGGTCTCGAGAATTCAGGCTGGTGATACCCGTAAATTCTGGGTTTTTC
>JANMUC010000367.1:0-13429 GCA_031391225.1 Deinococcales bacterium | reverse complement strand
AATCAACGCGAATTCAGACCGAAGTTTTGAGACTTCGGTCATGGCTTTGGCGGGTTCTGTCCCGTTGATGAAACCGGCACGGGCGTGATGCTCGAGGGTTTCGAGCAGGGTATCAATGCGGTTTATGGTTTGGTTTAGCATGTCACAACCTCGAGAATGTCTTAGTTTCGTTTGCCGTAATTCCCGTAACCCAAGAGTGACAGCATGTTCATGGTGTGGTCTTGGCTCGAGTAGGGGTTGTAACCCATGTTTTGGGTCTGGTTTTTTGAGGTCGATGTGTCTTTCTTGTTTTGGTCAAAAATCTCTTGAATCAACGGTAAGGTGTTCCCGATGATCTGCCCAGCTTGAGCGCCTTGACTCATTGGTGTTGCGCCAATTCCTGACAGCAAGTTTCCCGCCGAGATTTGATTCTGCGTTCGTTGTCCCATCAGCGCCCCAGTCAAACCACCATAAGCGGCGCCAGCCGTTCCCGAATTGAACATGCCTCGAGATGCCAGATTCCCCGCAAGATTCTCAAATTGTCCACTCGCGCCAGCAATGGGATTTTGGGTTAAGGACATGGCAAGCTTGCGAATCATTTCCTGATCTGAACTTTTGCCAGGGTCGCTCGAATTGTCAGCACCACCGAGTAACCCGCCCAACGCCCCGCCGATACTGAAGCCTGCTGCCGTGCCAGCGCCAGGGGCGATGAAAGACCCACCAACCGCGCCGAGCGCACCGAGAATAAGGGATAACCAACTGCTGTCTGCCATGTTTGACCTTCTTTCTGTTCGATATTTGAGAGGCTGCTTTGTCGTGTTTGCCGATTGTCAATTCAGGCTCGAGTGTGAACCTTGCCAGAATCTCAAAGCCACATATAAATTCTCGAGCGCGTGTTGTCGGTCACCCGTGAGGATTTGCACCGCGTAACCAAGTACGAACCGTTCAAAGTCAGGAGTGAGACCAGTCTCGAGTTTTGCCGTCCCATGAGGTAACACCCCGCTCGAGGCTGCCCGTACCAGGGCGTGAAGGTCTTGGGGCAGAGCCTCAAAAGTTTGTACTGATCTGCTTGTGTTTTGCCCTTCCAAGAAGCCCATGAGCACGTCCCGATTGGCTTTCAAAGTCTCGAGCAATTCAGGACGGTCTTTTGGGAGTTGGTATTTGAGTTTGCTGCCCTCAAGCCAGACTTTGCCGCCGCTTCGATCAACAAACGAAATGACTTCTTGTGCGGTCATAGTTCCCCCTCGAAGAGTGTGGTTGTTTTAGGTTCGTTATTCAGTTCAATAAACCCAGCAGGGCTTTCAGGGCGCAAGTGCTGCTCGAGTTCAGGTGCATGAATTACACTCAATGATTCTGTGTTGTTTTCTTGTGTGGTGCTTTTTGGTGCAAACGTGGCACTACGTTCTTGACGGGTATTTTCTGGTTTGGTGCTGCTCTGGTGCAAGTTGGTATTGGTTTCTTGCGGGTCTTCCAAAAGTTGCACCAAATCCCGCACCACGCCTTTAGGGTTGGTGCAATCATTTAAGCCGTCTGATACAGCGTCAATACCCTCTTGCACCAGATTATTTTCCCTAGGGGTTGGTGCAATGGTGCAACTCGAGAAAACACCCTCAATTTTTTGGATTTCACCAGACTCGAGCAGGTCCTTGATCGCCCGGTCAAACGTGCCAGTTTTCGGGAAATCCTTCCGCCTTGCTTCGCCTTCCTCCAGGCGCCCGAGAATCTTCCGCCGAGCACCCAACTCGCCGCCAATTTCTGTGGGTTTGTTTCGTTCGCCGGCATCACCAAGAAGCTCGAGGGTCAGTGTTTCAAGCTGCCCATCGCTCGAGTTTTGAAAGTGAAGCTTGGTCAGAAACGGCGCGAAGTGTTGGGCGTTGCTTTTATCCACACTCCAACGGGTTGCCCGTTCGCCGCAGTATTCCTCTTCCTCGAGCGCCACCGTGCAACGCGCCCAAGCCCGTTTTTGTTGGCTGCCTGCTGGGGTTGGGATGCCCTGTCCGGCTTGTCGGCTTGCTTTGGTTGCGTGGTCAATAATCAATACCGCCGCCCCTGCTGCTCGAGCAGGATTCAGACCCAGGCGCAGGGCAAGGCTCACATCTTGGCTCGAGTTGCTGTCACCGCTCATAAACTGCCCGAGTGAATCAACAATCACCAAGTCGATTCGATGCGCCTTCACAGTCTCAGTAATCAACAGCCCGTGTTCCTCGAGACTGATAAGACCAGGTTCTTTGACTTCGCCCGTTTCGGAATCAATGTCAAAGCACTCAGGTGTGAGCGGGCTGTAATAATAAAAATCTTCGGGCAATCCCTCAAGTCCGACACCTCGAAACGCAGCGCGAAACAATGGTGCGGTCCAGTCCCAACCGCCGTCGAGGTCAACGTAAAGAATCCGCAATCGAGACTTACCCGCAGTGAACGAACCAAAGGCAAGACCTGCCCACAAGCAAGCGCACAAGATGGCAGCGTGTGCCGTTTTACTCACGCCAGGTTGTCCAAACAAAATTGTGCCGGCACCTCGAGCCAAAAAACCAAGGACGATCCACGGTATTGGGCGAACGTCTGGGGCGTTTGAACCATTGAAAACCTTCAGGATTTGGGACATTATCGTGTCCCCCGAGCTTTCGCCATTTTGCGGCGATATTTTACCAACGGATCAAAACCAAATCCTTGAGGTGCAACGCGGGTCGGTTGTGTTTGGCTGCCATTATTCGGCACGATCAACGGGCGCAAAGCATCAGCAAGCCAGGTGGCAAGGCTCGAGAGGGCAAGACCACCCTCGGGTGTTTGCACTCCATCAATATTCCAAAGGCGTTCCTGTGCCGTCTTAGCGCCTTGATGCAACCTTTGCAAAGTTGCGGGGAACTTGGGCGGGTTGCTGCCCTGAACTGCTTTGATTACCGCTTGTGGCAAGCCAGCGCCCAAGGGTTGCCAGTTGCTCGAGCGTAATTCTTGCCAGCTTGACAAAAAGCACGGGTCAGCGTCCGGGTGATCGCGTTTGAATTCACGCTCAAGGCGTTCGTGTTCAGTTTCTCGAGTGAATTGATAGGGTCGTTCAGGCGTATCGAACAAATCTTTAAACTCGAGGTTTATGGCTGCCAGCACATCAGCCGTTTTGCAACCGGCGAAGCAATTTATCAGGATTCGATCTTCCACTTCACGCACACTCAGGCTCGAGCTTCGGTCTTGATGGTTTGGGCATCGGGCAGACCAACGCCCTGAACCGTTGGGGCGCACGTTGCCCAGGCGCTCGAGCAACACATCAGCGTTTGGCATGATGTACCACCTTCGGGACAAACTCGAGCGCCTGGTCTTTACCCTTCTCGTCTAGAACACTTGGCAGCTCGTGCCACTCGAGAAAGTGCGTGATGGGTTTTAAGTTCTTGACTCGAGGTTGTACAATTTTGGTGTTTTCATCCCTCGAGATTTGCCGCGCTTGCCCAGAGCGTGGCATTTATTTTTGCCCTTGCTCGAGAAAGCGTTTTAGTGCTGCTCGAGACGTTAAAAATCGTTTTGTATTGCCGAGATTTGGCAGTATCCCATTTCGGAAAAGTTGTTGGACGCTTTCACGTCCAAGACGTGTGATTTTTTGTAGGTCGTTCACGGTGAGCATTTCGGGTGCTGTTTCTAATGTCATGTTGCCTCCATGTGCTGCACCATGCTTTGCATGGCTTACTCGAGTTGCACATGGTCACGATAGGCTATAGTGTCACAATGGATACAGTTTCGAGTGTGACATTAAATGTGACAGAAAATTTAACTTTCGTCTGGCTAACAGAACGCTGGGAGGCTGTGTGGGCAGACACACCCGACGACGTTCCCGAGTGGGACATTTCACGGGTTGGTCAAACCTTTGCTTTTATATTTGCTAAGAATCAATCTTCTAATGCTCTAACTCGGGTTTTAGCTTGGACCGAGTACCGAGATGGTCAAGGGATTGACGTGAAACCACCACCAGAACCAAGCAAAGAAAACTATCCACGTCTTATCTTTCATCATCATGGATCAAATTTTACAGCCGGCGCTTATCGAAAGCGAGTAGATAGAAACCTAATTGAAAGTATTTTTCGTATTTACAAATCAATTTTAATTCAGAATCCTCTTAATCCCGGAAGCGAGACACGTAATCTGATTTTAAAGCTTGTTAACGAGTATAGCCCTTTTGCTCGATATCTTAATGATCTTGAAGAGCTTAGTTTAGGGACTTGGCTGTTTTGCATATCTCGAATTGGAGCAATTCTTGAAACCATAAGAACTTTAAATAATGCAATTGAACTTGATTTAAATTCGATGGATGAAGTAAAAAGGTTTGTAAAAGAACGTGAAGAAGATTTTAATGTGAGACAAGCAATTAAAGAAGGTATTCCTCTTACCTGGAAAGAGATTAAACCTATAGTAGATCGTTGCTCAAAACCTGCGGAATTGCGTCAAGAATTGGCTAAATACTTGATAAACCTTTTTGGTTCGGGAAACGGCATTCGATTCACGTACATTGAAGATGATTTGGTTCTTTCTGCTCAATGTGGGACAATAGCATGGGCACATTGGCTTGTAGCACAACAAATTAGAAACCCCATCAAGGGTAAAAACATTCGCCAATGTGGTGCTGAAGGTTGTACAAACATAATATTTTCGGGACTGACATGCTCTGTGAAATGCCGCAAGAAAAAATCTCGAGCAACCAACCCGTGACCAACCCGTGACCAACCGCACCCATTTTTGCTGGGTTCTGGAAGGTCGCAAGAGTTTGAAGGCTTCTCGAAGATGTGTGTATAACGACTCTTTTAGATTCCATAGGTTTCTGTTAATCCCCGATTTTCGAGACTCCAAAACCATAGGTCGTAGGTTCGAGCCCTGCACGACCCGCCAAAAGAAAACCCGTCCAGGACGGTAAAACATAAGCACCCCTCGAATATCATTTTAGGCTCGAGGGTGCTTGGATGTTGTACAGATGTGGTAGAGATTTTCAGTTCAAAGAAACGTGTTCTACAAAGCGTTTTCGCAGAGCAATATCGAACAAATTCACCACCTGTTATGATGCTTTTCGAGTCGCTGGTGATTGCCAGAATTGGGATTGTGCTCGGAACCGCCTTGGCGTACCTGCCGCTCGGCATTGCAAGTGGTCTGGTTTCGAGCCAACTGGGATTAACCTTACGTGTCATGCCGCTCGAGCGATTGTGCCAGGAACCTACTGCGGCGCGGCGAAGACCATCACCCAGTAATGCTGAATCCCAGTCGCATCCGAGGGTACGAAAACGTGACCAACCGCAAAGTGCTTGTAAAACGGGTTCATGATGTTGCGACAATGCACTGGACTCTCGAGCCACCATTTGACCGCATTTCGGGCGCTCGAACCGAGGCGCTGTCCGCCCAAAATATTTTCTGAGGCACGAGATGCAAGGTAGCCCGTTTTTGCCACACGATCGTTGACGGTCGCACCATCCGGCGTGACGTGAGCGAAATAGGCTCGAGCCTGCATGTCGGCGGAGTGCGCTCGGGCGGCGGCGCGAAGCTTGATGTGTGGCACGAGCGCCGCCACGGGTGTTGCCCCGTAGGTTTTCGTGATGCAATCGTAGCCGCGAACTCGGGCGTAGTTGACGCGGTTCATCGCCTCGAGTTCAAACGGCTGCCATGCCAGACTCGGTGCTGCCAGCAAGGTCAGCAACCAGGGTAGCATCGCGTTTATTTCAACCTCGAGTCTCGAGGGTTGACCGCGTAGACCGCACCCCAGGGTTGATAGACGCTTTTCAGGATGTCTTTACGCACCGTGCCATCTTTTAAGACCACGCGTCTCGAGATCAGCGAGGTCATGCCCTGCATCGGCAGGTCGATGCGTCGCGCGGCACCGAGGCGCATTTTCGGGTCAGGGCTGTAGCTGGGTTGGGCGGCGGGTTTAAAGGCGCTGAGCGCAGGTTTGGAAATCGTGACCTTGCGGTTCGGCGCATGACCAAAAAAGTAAAACCCGAGCGTCTGCGCCTTTTCGTCCCACTCGGCTTGAATCAGCAGCGGACCGCCAGAATCATTTTTGAATTTTAGGTTCTTTTGCGGCGCGTAGACGGTTGCCTCGAAGCCGACCGGATCGTAATACTGGACGCGGTGCGAATGCTCGAAGCGCTGGGTGATCGGCAAACCTGCGTTATAGGCAGCCCGAAAAAGGGTGGTGCTGACCTGACAGATGCCGCCGCCGTCCTCCTTCTCGAGCGTGCCGTTGACAATCACGAAGCCGCCGACGAAACCGGTGGATTTGTCAATTTCTCCGACCGAGGCGTTGAAATCCAGCACCTCGCCATCTTTTACATAATCGTTATCGAGCTTCGAGGCGCCGACGATGATGTTGCGCACCCGAAACGGCGGCGAGCCTTTGAAGCTGCTGACGCCTTTTCCGTAGAGCGCTCTGATGCCCGACTCCGCCCAATTTTTGACGTTGCGTTTTGGTGCCCTCACCTCGAGTTCAATTTCTGTCGAGGGTTTGCCTGCCTTGAACGCCGCCAAGATATTGCTTCTGGTTTTTTGCGCGTTCACCCGCCAAGCGCTCTTTTGTCGCGCGACCCAAACGCCATCTTTGAGTTGAAAACGGGCGTCCTTCCCCTCGCGTTCGAGCGGCTTTAGAATGGTTTTCAGTTGCCGCTCGAGGGCGTCAACGATCTTGCCGTACTTTTGACTTCGCAGTAGTGCCGTTTTGTCCAGGACGAAACTTTTTTTGATGATTTCAAGTCCAAGTTTGCCCTTTTTGATTATCGGTTCACTTGTACTGAAATTTAGTTTAAACCTGGTGGACAGCTCGCCTTTTGGGGCTTGGGCGACGGCAAAACTCGAGACGAGACAGATGGCGCTCAGGCAAAGATTGAAACGTTTCACCGATCAACGATTTCATTCCGTGTTGAATCTGGGCTGAAGAAGGCTCGAGAAATTCGACCATTAAGGACGTGTGAAGGGGATTCTTGATTCTCGAAATCCAGCCCATCTGCCAAAGCCCTCAAGATTCATCCGTGACAGTGCCGCGTTGACCGACCTGAAGAACCCCCAGATTCAGGGCGTGCAGGTGATGTCCGAACAGGACCGCCTTGCCACGGCGACGGTACTTGGCGAGGGTTCGAAGCGGTTCTACCCCGATCACGCCGGTCATCGGCTCGAGGTTGACCACCATGCAACGGGCGCAGGCTTCGTGCGGTCTGAACTCGAGCGTCCCGAAGCGCACGTGCGCCCAGCGATCCTCGGCGTAGGGGGCTGAACCGCGCACCACCAGATTCGGACGGAACCGTTCGACGTCCAGCACCGCACCGACGCGCAGCTCGAGGTCGCTCAACGACGACTCGCTCACCAGGTGCAACGGATTGCCGTCGGCGAAACTGAGGTGCGCCGGACCGAACGCCGGATTCATGCGCCGCTCGGAATGGTCCGGCATCCAGACGAGGCTCAGCGCTGCGCCGAGGAACTCGCTGAACCAGTCGCTCGAGCCTTCGCCGACCACCAGTCCAGGCATCCAATCAAACCAGACCCGCACCTGCCGCTCTTCACCTTTTGGCGCGAGCGGGACGTGCAAATCGGGCATTCCGGGGGCGCTGATGGTGAGGGTGTCATGGGTGAGCGCGGTGGAAACCGTCAACATTTTCGGGTGGCGGCGGGCGGTCGCCAAGTTGCCGCCCTGGTCCACCAGCATAAAGCGGCGATCGTGCTCAAGTCCGCGCTCTAAAACTTGGGCTTGGGTGACCTCGATGCCACGGACGGACTTGATCGGATAGATAAAGAGCCTGGTCAACTCGAGTTCGTTCAGATCGCTCATCGTTCCTCCACAGATCGATTCGGGTTGGATGGGTCGGGTTGGGGAGTCGTTTGAAAGAGCGCCTCTCCTGGCAGGCTCGAGGCGAGGTTGTCCCAGACCTTGTTGGTCACGACCGCACCGCACTGCTCGAGCGCGAGCAAGACTGCACCTGCCACAGGTTCCAGTGAGCCTTGGACGAGCTTGACTGCGGGCGCGAACTCTTGTGTGCGGGCGAGCAAGGCGTTCGCCATCAGGCGCGATGGGTGGCGCATCACGCCACCGGCGATCACCAGCGAGAAGCTGGCGCTGGAATCGTCGAGCAGACCGACCTTGCGTGCCGCCGTGAGGGCGTAATCACCGAGCGCGGCACCGTGCTCGAGGGTGATTCGGCGGGCGGTCGCGTCGCCGTGTGCCGCCTCGTCTATCAGGATTCGCGCCAGATGCCCGACACGGCGCTTAGAGCGCTGATTGCGAGCCGTGTGCGCGTGCAACAGGGCTTCGACACCGTTCAGACCGTGATGCTCGAGCAGGCGCTCGGTCAGTGAGGTCGGCGGATCGAGCTTCAATTCCGCGCGGTAGACTGCCCTCAGCGCGGCACGTCCGAGTTGTTCTGCACCCTCGGGTTCCTGCCAGAAACTCGAGTGCCATTCGAGTCCGAGCGGGGATTTTGCGCCGATTCCGGCAGAGGTCCCGCAAACCACGACCACGCCCGTGCCTTCCCGCGAGCCTGCCCGCAATGCGCCCATCGCGTCGTTGACCACGCGGATGTGTTTGTGTCCTCGTTTGAGCAGTCCGCGCTCGAGGAGCGCGAAGTCCTCGAGCCAGTCCGCCCCCGTGGCGCTCAGGCAGGTGGCAGTGACCCGATTCATGGCGACGCCAGCTGACGTCAGCGCCCCACCCACGGCGAGGTCCAGTGCCGTGAATGCCGAGTGCACCGAGGCGTAAATGTTGGACGCCCCAGCGCGTCCAGACCCGACCACGGTGCCAGAGGCGTCGGCTACAAGAGCCACGGTTTTCGTGCCGCCCGCGTCGATGCCGAGGTACAAGTCCTTGCCCTGGACAATGGGCACGGTGGTCGGTGCACTCACGACTCGCCCCAGGCTGCCCGGTCCGCGATCACGGTCAGCGCCGCACCGCGCAACAGTGAAGCGGGTACATCGGGTGTGGGCGGATCGAGCAGCGAACGGCGCAGGATGTCGCGCTTGCGCTCGCCGCTGACGAGGAGCAGCACCCGCTTAGTGGCGAGGATCAGCTTCATGCCCGCCGTGACCGCCCGTCGTGGAACCTCAAGCCCATTCCAATACGGCGCGTTGCTCTCGAGGCTCTCGGGCGTCAGATTGACCGTCCGTGTGGGCGCGTGCGCCGGGGATGGCGGCTCGTTGAAACCCAGATGCCCATTCGGACCTAGCCCCAGCACCGCCAAATCGATACCGCCCCAACGGGCGACGCTCGCCTCGAAGTCGCGGCAGTCTGCGTCCGGCTCGGTGGTGTTGCCGTGGAAGCGCACGATCCGGTCCTGGGTCACGCCGAGCGGTCCAGTCAGGCTATTCTCGAGCCAGCGATACAGCGAGCGTGGGTCGTCGTCGCTCACGCCGAGGTACTCGTCGAGCTGGGCGACGCGCAGCTTTGAAACCTCGAGCTTTCCTGCCGCCCGCCGTGTTGCCAACTCGTCGTAGGTTCCCATGGGCGTGTTTCCGGTGGCAGCCAACAGGCACAGGTCGGGTTTGTGTGCGATCTCGAGCACGATCTCATCGGCGGCACGCAGCGCCAGTTCAGCCGCGTTTTTGACAACAATGATTTGAACGTTTTCCAGCAAGCTCTTCACCGTCCCCCCAGCAGGGTCGCAGGCAGGTAGGCGCGGTGTGCAGCGCTCATTTCGCTGTAGAGCGATTGGGCTTTGGACAGCGACATCACCAGCGGGTTTGCCGCCAGCGCCCGCACCGCCTCCAGTCTCGAACCCGACCAAGCGGCTTCGGCGGTCAGGCGTTGATACTCGGCGAGCATCTGCGTCAAGCCCAAGACTTGGCGCGGCAGCGGCAGCTGGGTTAAGGGTGTGACGCCGTGACGGTCGCAAAAACCGGGGACTTCGACCACCAGATCGTCCGCCAGCCCAGGAATCGCGCCGCAGTTTGGCACGTTGACTGCCCAGACCTCGCGGCGATCGTTGAACACGGCACTCATCACATCCACCGCGAGTTCGAGTTCGAACAGTCCGCCCCTCGAGCGGGCTGGGTCGAGCACAGGATGATCAAGCCTCGCCTGCTCGCGGTAGTGCGCCCAGTAATCGGGCACGTCGTGCAAAATGTCCTCGGCACGGGTGGTCGGTTTCGCCATCAGTTCTGCGAGCACCTCGTCGCGGAAATAGTAATACTTCATGTACGACGCGCCAACCGAACCCATCGTGACCGAAAGTTCCAGCCAGCGGCGCATCTCGAGCGGCAGTTTTGGAGCGTCTCGATCTAACTCGAGAACGCGCTCGAGATGCGGCATCAGGTCGCCGCCGTCGTAGAGATGACGCACCGTCCAGGAGGCGTGGTTCAGCCCGATCATGACGGTATCCAGCAGCGCTGGATCAAGACCCACACCCCGTACCAGCTCGCTCGGGAAGACGAGCGGACCCTCGCAGAGCGACACGGTTTGGATACTCGAGTGCAGCGTGATGGCTTGCGAGACGATGTTGACGGGGTTGGTGTAATTGAACAACCGCGCCCGGGGGCAGACCGCCTCCATGTCGGCGATAATGCCGCGCATCACATGGATTGAGCGCAGCGCCATAAAAAAGCCGCCCGGTCCCTGCGTCTCCTGACCGATTATGCCTTGGGACAAGGGAATGCGCTCATCGAGGCGACGCGCCTCGAAACCGCCGGGGCGGAAGCTGCTTAATACCGCATCGCAGTCGGTCAGTCCGGCACGGCGATCGGTGGTCAAACTGATCTTTAAATCCACCCCAGCCGCTCGAGCCATCTTGGTGGCAAGCGTGCGCACAAGTTCCAAGCGTTCCGACTCGAGGTCAATCAGCACGATCTCGGAACCAGAAAAGTCCGCGCCGCGCTGGATGAAGGCGGCAAGGGTGCCTGGCGCTCGGGTGCTGCCGCCACCGATATACGCAATTTTCAGTCGCGCCATCAGGCACTCGCTTTCAAGGTGGTGACAGGCGTTTCTGGCGGGATACCTGGTGTACCGAGTTCGGGATAGTACAGTACGCAGCGCACCTCGTGACCCGCGTGGTCTGGAGTCGCCTGGACCATCCTCGGCAGTCCGGCGCGGCATTCACTGCGGGCGTACGGGCAGCGCGGCTCGAAGGGGCAACCCGGTGGCAGTTCGGTCAAATCGGGAATCTCACCTCGCGCCTCGACGCGGCTGACCTCGAGTCCCGATTCCGGTTTCGGCGCGGCGCTCTTCAGGAGTCGGGTGTATGGGTGCGCGGGGGAGGCGATCAGTTCGGCGCTCGGACCAATCTCCACCAGATGTCCGGCATACATCACCGCCACGCGGTCGCTCATATAACGCGCCCCGGCGAGGTCGTGCGTGATGAACAGATACGACAGCCCATCCTGGTCGCGCAAATCGAGCATCAGGTTCATGATATCAAGCCGAATCGAAACGTCCAACATCGACGTCGGTTCGTCCGCCAGAATCAACTCGGGTTGCACCGCTAGCGCCCGCGCGATGCCCACGCGTTGGCGCTGACCGCCGGACAGTTCGTGCGGGAATTTTTGCTCGTAAAGCGTCCCAGGCGACAAACCCACACGCTCGAGCAACGAGCGCACGGCGGGCGCAGTCTGCGTCCCTCGAGTCAGTCCGTGAATCTGCAACGGGCGAGACAGTGCATAACCGACGGTGTGCGTTGGATTCAGGCTCGAGAATGGGTCTTGGAAAATCATCTGCACCTTGCGGCGGTACGCCAACAGCGCCCGCCCGTTCGGTCGCGCCGCCAGCGGCAATCCGTTCAATAAAATCGTACCGTGCGTGGGACGATGAAGCTGCGCGACGAGCCTTGCCACGGTGGATTTCCCGGAGCCGGACTCGCCGACCAGCCCGACGACCTCGCCGCGTGCGATCTTGAGGTTGAAATCCGTGACGGCTCTGACGCTGCGCCGCCCCGAACGAAAGACTTTCTCGAGGTGCTCGAGCCGCAGCACGGGTTCGGGGGTGCCGCTCGGGTCCTGACCGCGTGATGTGGCGTTAATTTGCGGTGATTGCATGGTCTTCTGCCCTGCCTTTCATGACGCTGGGATCGTAAAGGTGGCAGGCGACGACATGACCCGGCGACACCTCGAGCCTGACGGGAGGAATCACCTCGCACAACCCAGCCATGGCACGGTCGCAGCGCGGCGCGAACGGACAGCCAATGATCGGCTGTCCCAGATCGGGCGGACGAACCGCGATGCCCTCGCGGCGCGTGCGCTGACCCTCGAGCGGTGGGAAGGCGTTCATCAGGCGGCGCGTGTACGGGTGCAGCGGGTTGGCGTACAGGTCGCGCGAGGGGGCAAGTTCAACAATCTCTCCGGCGTACATGATCGCCACGCGGTCGCTCATCTCGACCAACAAGGAGAGGTCGTGGGTGATAAAGACGATCGAGAGGTTCAGCCGCCGCCGCACTGCGTCGATCTCTTGCAGAATTGAGCGCTGCACGACGACATCGAGCGCCGTGGTCGGTTCGTCCATGATCATCAGTTTGGGTTCTAGCGCCAGCGCAATCGCAATCACGACGCGCTGTTTCATGCCGCCCGAAAGCTGGTGCGGGTACGCCCTCAGGTATTCTGGTCGAATTCCGACCATGACAAACAGCTCCTTGGCTCGAGCCTCAATCGCGGCATTGTCGGTCACGCCGTGGGCACGCATCGCATCGCTAATTTGATCGAAGACGCGCATCACTGGGTTTAAGGCGTTCATGCTCGCCTGGAAGACCATCGAAAAATCTTTCCAGCGCGTCTGGCGCAGTTCTTCCGGCGGCAATCGCACCAACTCCCGACCGTCCAGCCAGACCTCGCCCGCCAGCACTTGACCCGGTGGGCGCAGTAAACGCGCGACCGCAAAGGCGAGCGTGCTTTTGCCGCAGCCGGACTCTCCGGCGATGCCCAGGAACTCGCCGCGCCGCATCTCGAGATTCACGTCCTTGACCGCACGAACGGTTCCCTGTTCGGTCAAATAGCCTGCCTCGAGACTGCGCAGGTGTAAGAGTGCATCACCCACGGGGGGCGCTCCGGCTGGTTTCAGCGCCAACGGTCTGGACTGCGCTGCGACCCGCTCGGAGCGTAAGCGCGGGTTGGCGACCTCGTCCACGGCGAAGTTAAGCAGCGCGAATGCCGTGCCCAACGCTGCGATACAAAAACCTGGGGTGGCTATCCAAGCCCACGCGCCCTGAAGTAACGCTTGACTGGACTGCGCCCAGTAAAGCATTGTGCCCCAGGTGACCTGGCTGACGTCACCAACGCCCAGAAACTCGAGTCCAGCTTCAGCCAGTACGGCGTAGAGGGCTGCACCAAAGAAATTCGCGGCAATCAATCCCACCATGTTCGGCAGTATCTCGGCGAAGATAACGCGCAGCGGTCCCTCGCCGCTGGCAATCGCGGCTTGCACAAAATCGCGGTCGCGCAGGGAGAGCGCCTGCGAGCGCAACACCCGTGCGCCCCAAGCCCAGCCCGTAAACGAGATCACCGCGATCACCGGCACGACGCCAGACACTTG
>JANMUC010000347.1:0-4549 GCA_031391225.1 Deinococcales bacterium | reverse complement strand
CGAATCATCAACATCTTTGGAATTAAATCTTCTTGATTTATTCCAAGACTTGGATTTTGAGCAAGTGTCGCAAATCGCTTAAATCGTTCATTCCAAGAAGAAAATTCGTGTTTTCAACAAGTTCAGTGATGTTGTACGGTTTTCAGCAGGTACAATCCGCTACACTCTATTTTCTGTCTGGTCTCATGTTTAGACCTTGTTAAGACCCTCTGACTAACCTAAAGGCAAGAAAACAAGTGGAGGTAGAAGCATGTGGCGATATTGGTTGGCAATTGTTGGTTTCGGAATTTTGGTCGGATGCAATCAAATTACCCCAGTCAAAATAAATGCTCCCGACTCACGAGCTTCTATCCCACCAATCACTGTGGCTTGGGGGGAACGTATTGATCTTGGAACAAATGCCAGAAAAATTGAAATCACTTACCCAGGGAATCTCAATGGGACACAAGTTATTGATGTCTCGCAGCGATTCTATGATATTCCTGCTCCACCAATTGATACTGAAGCACTCGGCACTGCAACTTCTGTTTCTCTCGAAGAGTACAACACTGCACTCAATCCGACACTCTATACACAGCGCGGGACGCTGCATGTCAAAAATGCTAGCGGTCAAGAAATTGCCAGATACACACCATATGGTTCTGTGGTCAATGGACAGATTGGTTTTTTGGCAAGCATCTCGAGCCAATCTTGTAATGACTTCAATACATTCGTCACCAATCGTTTGGGTCTAACACCTATCGCGGGTTTTGCCATGCTTTCCGAGGATAAATTTTCAATTTTTGTCCCAGGTGCGTTTTCACTTTGCTATGGCAGTATCCTGGTTGGGCAGCAAACAACCAATCTCGCTTTGGATCGTCTAAGCACGATTCTGTCGCAATTTTCAGGTTACGTCCCAGTGTTGGGTGGTAAAGGTTTTGTGACCGATAAAAACACGGTTTTTAACTTGCTTCAAACTGGCGTTTGGGCTTACGATCCAACTTGCAAAGAGATTGAGCTGAAGCTTGACCCATTTGCCACTTTGGGTTTTGGTTTTGATCAGATCACCACCACAAAACTAAAAGCAGATTTGAACATTACCGCCGCATCAAAAACTGGATTGGGCGTGAATGTCAACATTATTGGTGGCGGTGTGGACGCTGCGGACACATTCTCTTGCATCCCAAATTACAATTTCACCAAACACGACACGCACGTAAAAAGCTTAATCAAAACAATTGCAAAAGATGCAACCATCACGCCGTACACAGCTTGTAACTCGAGCGGCGTTTGCAAAGGTTCAGAACTTGGAAAGGCATTGATGAAAATTGTTGCAACCAATCCAACAAAACCAAACATCATCAACATGAGCCTTGGAAGCGCACTGCCAAACAACATCATGTACGCGCTGCTCGAGTTATTGCGGGTAAGGCACAACATGCCCGTGTTCACCTCTGGCGGCAATGCGCGGCGTGCTCCAGCGCAATACCCTGCCAGTTACTCGAGCGGAGTTGCGCCTGTTGGTCAACCAAGTTTAGCCAATGTGATTTCGGTGGCATCGGTGGGTTGGTATAACGGTGGCTACCGAATTGCGACTTTTAACACTCGAGCCAATGCGGATGTTTTTACGCCGGGTGTGGATTTGTGTCCTGACAGTGTTCTGGGCAATCGTTGTCTGCTCGGTCAACCTGTTGGGTCAGTGTCTGCGCTTGGCATTACGGGATCATCGTTTTCTGCGCCTGTTGCAGTTGGTTTGATGGCTTTAATGATCGAACAAAAAGGCGGGAAACTACCAACCGATTTACACGCTTGCGTTCGGAACAACCGTAAAACTGATTCTGTTAGCGGGATTCAGTACGCGGCGTTGATGAATCAGGCTTGCCCGTAAAATCTGGCGGCACAAAAAAACTGGGGCATCTTTTCTCGAGATGCCCCAGTTCGATTTAAATCTTACTTCGCTCGAGCCAAGGCTTTCGCTGCCATCACGTCCACCAAATGCGCACGGTATTCGGCGCTGGCAAAATGATCGCCCATCAAATCGCCAGCACTGACCAGACCTTTGCAAGCGCTCGAGACACCTTCAGACTCGAGTTTGGTCAATCGCATGGCATGATCGCCAGCACCTGTGACGGCAGCACGAAGGCTGCCATCGGAATGCACGACAACTGCGACTCCAGCAATCGCGTACCTCGATGCTGGATGCGCGAACTTTTCGTAAGCTGCGCCTTTAACGCTGGCTGGAACGTGAATCTCAACCAGCATCTCACCTGGTGCGAGCGCGGTGGTGAACATGCCTTGAAAAAATTCATCGGCGGTCACAACCCGAGCACCACTCGAGCTTTGGATTTTAAGTTTGGCGTTTAAAGCCAAGATAGCGGCGGGGTAGTCGGCGGACGGGTCAGCGTGCGCCAAAGCGCCACCAATCGTGCCTTTATTGCGAACCATCGGATCACCAATTAAGGGCGCAACCTCACTCAACAATGGCACTTTTGAAAACTCGAGTTCGCGGTGGGTGGTCATTGCACCAATGATGATCGTGTCGCCTTCGGTACGAATACCGCGCAATTCGGCAAGGCTCGAGACATCAATCAAAGCACTGGGGCTGGCGAGTCGCAATTTCATGGTTGGAATCAGCGAGTGTCCACCCGCCAGCAATTTCGCGTCGGGATCGGCTGCAAGTTGTGCCAGCGCGTCGGATACGCTCGAGGCTTTGTGGTAAGTAAATTCAGAAGTGTACATGGATGAAAATCTCCTTCTTAGGCAGTTGAGTTACTGCCCTGACAACAATTTTTCTCTTGCCCTCTGCCCTGTGCTCTCTGCGATCAAATTTAATCGTCTGCGGCTTGTGGAATGCTGGCGCTGATCGCACGCCAAACTTTCTCGGGCGTGTACGGCATGTCAAGGTGCTTCACGCCGAACGGCTCGAGCGCGTCGATCACGGCGTTGGCTATCGCGGCGGTGCTCGAGATCGTGCCTGCCTCGCCAATGCCTTTCAGTCCCAGCGGATTGTGCGGGCTGGGTGTGACGGTGTGACCAATCTCGAGTTGAACCATGTTGTCGGCGCGTGGCATGGTGTACTCGAGGTACGAACCGCTGGTCAGTTGTGCGTTGTCGTCGTAAACGGTGTTCTCTAAGAGTGCTTGTCCCATGCCTTGGGCGACACCGCCGTGAACTTGTCCTTCGACGATCAGGGGGTTGATGATCGGACCGCAGTCATCAACGCAGACGTAACGAATCAGTTGGACGTGACCCGTGCTGATATCTACCTCGACCACGGCAAGGTGCGTGCCAAATGGGTAAACAAAGTTTTTGGGGTCGTAAAAGTGCGTGGCTTCCAGTCCAGGCTCGAGGTCGGCTGGGTAATTGTGCGCCAAGTGTGCCATCAGTGCCACGTCGAAAAATGATTTAGATTTTTCTGGAACACCCTTGACTTGGAATTTGCCGTCCTCGTGAACGATGTCGTCAACGCTTGCCTCGAGAAGATGCGCGGCAATTTTCTTGGCTTTGTCGTTGATCTTGTCCGACGCCATTTTAATGGCGCTTAAGCCGACAGGGGCGCTTCTCGAGCCGTAAGACCCCCAACCGTGCGGCAGTCTTGCGGTGTCACCGTGGACGATGCTCACGTCTTCCATTGGAATTTGCAGTTCGTCGGCAACCACTTGCGCGAAGGCGGTTTCGTGACCTTGCCCGTGGCTGTGCGAACCCGTCAAGACCTCAACCTTGCCCGTAGCGCTCACCCGCACGAGCGCCGATTCCCATTGCCCCGCCTGAGCGCCCAGACTGCCCACCAAGGCGCTCGGCGCTAGTCCGCACGCTTCGAGGTAGGTGCTGACCCCAATACCGATGTATTTGCCGTTTTTACGCCCTTCGGCTTGCTGTGCTCGGAGCTTTGCATAATCGAGCATCGCCATGGCTTTGTCCATCGCGGGTTCGTAATTGCCGCTGTCGTACTGCAAAGCAACTGGCGTTTGATACGGGAATTCGTCGGGTTGAATAAAATTCTTGCGCCTGAACTCGAGCGGGTCAACACCAAGCTCGAGCGCCATGCGGCTCATGATGCGCTCGAGGACATACGTGGCTTCTGGACGACCCGCGCCACGATACGCGTCCACGCCGACGGTGTTGGTGTACGTGCCAGTGACATGGCAGTGAATGGCTTTCCATTTGTACGTGCCGTTCATCAATGTGCCGTACAAATAGGTTGGCACGGCTGGCGCGAAGGTGGTCAGGTATGCACCGAGGTTGGCAATGGTTTTGACGCGCAATGCCAGAACTTTGTGGTCTGCATCCACGCACATTTGGGCAACCGTCTCGTGATCGCGTCCTTGTGCGTCCGAAACAAACGCTTCCGAACGGGTCGCCGTCCATTTAACAGGGCGATTTAGTTTTTTGGAGGCGAACAGTACAATCACTTCTTCTGGGTATTGGAAGATTTTACTGCCGAAACCGCCACCCACATCAGGCGAGACAATCCGCAATTTATGCTCTGGAATGCCCATGATGAACGCGCCCAGCATCACACGGTGAATGTGCGGGTTTTGGCTGGTCGTGTACAGCGTGTACTCGTCAC
>JANMUC010000282.1:0-5757 GCA_031391225.1 Deinococcales bacterium | reverse complement strand
CGCCAAACAATCCGCGCTTTTTGTACTGTGCTTTAATTGCCGGTGGGCGTCGTTTGTGTGTTTTGCATGGATTCTCAAAGACTGGAAAAGCAAATGACAAAGTCCCCGAATCTCAGAAGCAGATCGCTTTAAGTAGGCGTTTGATTGTTGAAAACCGTGAAAAAAAGATCAGAGAAGAACTCGAGATTCAAAGTGTACCAAGGGGAAAAACGGCTACTAAAAATAAGAGAGGGCGAAAATGAAAACCAAGCGACCCCAAATAAAACGTTCGTCAGATGATGAACTTGATGTGATTCAGTGGTTAAAGAACCATAGTGAAGAAACAGTGGAAAAACAGATTCTCCGAGATGAAGAATGGACGAAATACAACCTCGCGGAAGCCCTTGCACAAGCCCGAGAAGCTTCGGGACATACTCAATCTTCACTCGCACAAGAGTTAGGCATACGTCAAAGTTTAGTGAGTAAATGGGAACACATTGACCACAACCATACACTCGAGACTCTACTTAATTTGACTCGAACCACGGGTGCAAAATTAGTTTTAGGATTTGAAGTAAAAGGTAAATTAATTCCCATTTCTTCTGCAAGTGAGCGTTGTATTTTACTGACTGAAACTGTTTATGCGAACCTCGAACAACGGGCAAAAAGCGTGGGTTTGACAGTTCAAGCTTTATTGCTTGCACCATTGGCAGCGACCAGTGATGGGTTGTTAACAACAACTGCGCCAAAGATTAAACAACAATACGAACCAGCACCAGGTAACGTGCTACCTTGGAATAGTGCATCATCCAATGATTTTGATGCAAAAACCAAAAAAACAGCGAGTTAAACCTATGTAAATTGAGGATAAAACAATGGCACGAGCGAAAAAGAAAGTAGCCTTGACAGCCGAAGAGTACAATGAGTTCATTACGGGACTTGAGATCACTCAAGTTTATTTGTTGACTTCAAACACAGAAAGATTTGGGTTTCCGGATACTGATAAAAAACTGATATTTGATATTCCAGACACATCAGGAGAATTGGTACGATTCGATAATAACAGTGGTTTTCTAGCCCGATTGCCACACACGATTGACCTGCTTGAAGTCGGTTCAGACAATTCGACAGAACGTTTTGCGTCCATAAGCGTTACTTTTGAAGTCCACTATCGTACAAAAAAACCAATTACAGACGAGATTTTTGAGATTTTTAGGGTTTTGAATCTGGGAATGAATTTGTGGCCATACGTTCGAGAATTTGTGCAATCCACGACTTTAAAAATGGGTTTGCCTGGTTTAGTGCTGCCAGCAGCTAAGATTTAGTGCTGCTAGGAATTAAGAATTCCTAGACCTACTGTGCCTCTGTTTATTGAAGGCATTGTACTGTTCGCCAATATAAATCTTGACAAAGTCAGAAATTTCAGGGCAGGTTTTGGCTTTTCAGGGATCGCCCGCCGCCCAGAGTTGTACCAGAACTTGTTGACGCTTGAGGGTAAGACGCGCAGAGGATAGAAAAAATCTCGACCACAGTGTAGACAAGAATCTCGAGCACCATAAATGCTCGAGATTACTAATTGCTATTCGCTATCTGCTAATTGCTTCCCTACGCCTTCGCTGCCTCTTCAAGACGCGGCAAGTATTTTTTCAATTGAAACCGCACCCGTCCAAGGTTCTGGCTCGAGTCGAGCGTTGCCAGCAAACTGGTTTCGCCAATGGGGGAGAGAAGCACCGGACCCTCTTCAAATTCGACCATGACTTGATTCACATCGCCTTTGCCAAAAAATTCGGACAGGGCTTGGCTGGCGGCGAAGCTCGAGGTGGCAACGCCTCCCAGAAAGTCCAGGTCGATGTCATAACCTTCGGCGGTGGCGCTTTCGATCACAAAACCGTCATGTCCGACCAAAGCGGCGCTGGTCAGTCCTTTGATTTGCACGATTTCCTCGAGTAGCGTTCTTAAATCCATGAATATCACCTCTGTTGAAAATTGTTACTCGAGGTCTTGCACGAGTTGTAAAGCCAGGCGTGCCATTTCGATTTGCAAATTGCGCAGGTCTGCGCCGCGTTGCGCGGCAACGGTCAATGAGTGTTTGCTGCCGACCCGAATCGAGATGACCTCGAAGGCGTCGGTGGTGAAGGCAATTCTGAACAGTTGTCCAAGGCGCAGTTGATTGCTGGCGTGGCTGGTCACGCGCACCAAACTGGCGGTTTCGGCGGCAAGACCGGCAGGTGATACCACCGCGCCGCCCACGCTTTCTATCTCGAGTCCGGCGTCGGAAACCAGGGTTGCGGTCACAACATTGGGCATTGAAGCCAGAGATGTGAGCCATTTGATCGCCATTAGCTCAGCACCTCACGCAATGATTTCAGTGCAAGGTCGCTCATCAAACGGGCTTTGCCGATGTTGCCGTTTGGCTCGAGGGTGAGGGTTAAGAAAAAGTCGCTGGTGATTTGCACGGTGTAACCGATCAGTTTTTGGCTGATGATCAGGACTTCGCTGACATTGCCCGCATCAAGGCTGCCTTCGTAAGCGATGCTGGCGTTGCGCAGTAAATTCGAGTGTTCTGCCACGATGATCGAGAGGTCAAGCTTGGCTTCATTCGAGAATTGTTCGACCAGCAAGCCATCCATACCGCCAATGGCAGCACCAATTGCGCCATCAACGTTTGAGACTAGGTTTGAGAGTATGGTGTCGAGTTCCACTGTATTGCAGTCTAACCGAATTTTGAATGTTCGCATGTGCATTTTGAGCCTCAACGAAATTTGGGATTGGGTTCAGCTCGAGTGCAATGCCGTGCTGGCGATCCGTGTTCTGAGAACGTTCTCATTGAATTCTGTATAATTTGTTGTCGGAACAAGCGATTAGAGCTTTCCATCGCTTTCGGTTCAAACCGCGAGTGATTTGTCTGTGTCTACGGCATTTGGTTTTTGCCGTCATGTTTTTTTGACCTATGCCTTGTACTAGATTTCACGTATGATGGCGGCAGTTCAAATTGAGAATTTTTTTCTCCAAAGTGTATCCATCATCGCCCCAGAGTAAGGAGTAAGCAGTGAAGCTTTTTGTCATCGGCGACGTTACCGTTGACCACCTGTACTTCCTCGAGCGCATCCCACGCGCCGGCGAGGAAGCCATGCCCATTCGCAGTACGCTGATCCCTGGCGGCGCAGGTGGCAGCCTCGCGTATTATGCAGCCCAACTTGGACATCAGGTGATCCTTGGTGCTCGGGTGGGCAATGACCCGTTCCAAGAGGTTGCCTTAAGCAAATTAAAAGCCGTCGGTGTGGATTTAAGCGCCATCCAAAAAGACGAGAACACCCTGACCAGCACCATCACCATTATGGTCACACCCGACGCCGAACGCAGCATGATCAGCGCTGGCGGGGCAAACCGCAACCTCGATGCCGCCGAGCTTCCCAAAAAAGCAATCGAAGAGAGTGACGCCATGATCCTCAGCGCTTATGCCCTGGTCAGTGGAATGCAGCGCGAATACACGGTCAAAGCCATGCAGATCGCGCAAAAACAAAAAATTCCAATTTTTATTGACCTTGGTACAGGCGCGGTCAACACCGCTGGAACCAAGCTGCTCGAGATTGTCAAAAGTGCCGATTACCTTCTAATGAACCAGCTCGAGTTGGCACGCATCACCAATCAGACCAGCATTTCCGACGCGCTCGAGGGATTGCACGCCCAAGGGGTGCACAATGTCGTGGTCAAAGTCGGTTCGATGGGCGCGATTGTTTGGACGCCAGAAGAATCAGAGTTGATTGAAGGTTACGAAATTGATGGTGTTGCCGACAGCACTGGCGCAGGTGACGGTTTTACCGCCGCATTCGCCCATGCGATTTTGTTGGGTTACGACATGAAACGCGCCGCCCAGTACGCCAACGTGGTTGGGGCGCTGGTTGCCACGCACATTGGTGCTCAAACTGCCAAGATCAGCCACCAGGACATTCTGGAGCGAGTCGAGGAACGGTACGGCAAACAAACTTCAATTGCCCAGAAAGCCGTGGATAGTCCAAAACCAGCAAAACCTGAACCAGTCAAAGCCCAAGCCGTGCCCGAACCACTCTTGATTGAACCTCCAGCGGTAAGTAAACCAGAAGTGCTCAAAGAAGCACCAATCAAAGAAATACCAGTCAAAGAAATACCAGTCAAAGAAACACCAGTCAAGAAAACCCGCGTTAAAGCAAAAGTATAAACCAACAAGAAATCTCGAGCCTGGGTCACTTCCCAGGCTCGAGATTTTTAGATTTCAGATGATGGGATTTCAGATTTCAGATTTTTGGGGCTGAGCGGTAGAGAGCGTGTAAAGGTATCCCACAACCAGCAGCATCTCGAGCGCATATACGGCGCGTAAAGTCATTAGACGTGGACTTGCGCCAAAGCCGCCAACAGCATCCAAAGCCAGCGTGGCAAGCACCAGTGCCATCAACCCCCAACCAGCCGTTTCTTGCCGTTTGAGAACAAACTGCTTGATCTGTGTCAATTCAATCACCCGCCAATGCTGGAACAAGTGCTTTGTCGGCGGCGGTTTTCTCGAGCGCAATGAAATAAATCAGCACGCCAAAACCTGCCTTGGCGATGATGTCTGCCAGGCTGTAACCGACTTGAAGTCCAACCAGACCATTGGCGCTCAGACCTCCAAACACGGCGGGCAAGAGGTAGGCGAGCGGGTAGAAACCCCAAGAGAAAACCAGCAACAAACGCAAGTTGCGAACCAATACTTTGACGTATTCGGGTTGACGCTCGAGAGAGTTGCTCAGCTCGCTCCAGAGGACAAACAAAATGTAGACGAACGGAATGGTGCTGATCGTTCCCCAGACCAGACGTGTGGTGTTGTCGCTCGAGACTTCGCCTGGATATCCGGTGGCGATCATCACCACGGCGGCAATCACCAAGCGACCAATCAAGCCTGCCGAGAGGTTACGTGCCAGTGCCAGCACCGAGACTGCCTCGACAAGGAGCAGTGGCACGGTCAAAATCCAGTCAGCGTAACGGTACGCATCGTTGAACGGAACGCCTGTTGGGTTGTACGCGCCATTCGTGAGGGCATAAGCCTCGTTCCAGGAGTTAAAGATTCGCACGTAATGATAGCAGGCAACCGCCACCACCAGCGCTGTGACCAGCATTGCAGGTCTGTATTTTTCGGCGAGCGATTGACGCCCGAGCACAAAGAAAATAAAAGATGCACCCATTGTGGCGATGGTGATTGAAAAAAGTTGATATACCAGTCCAAATTGCCCTGAAGTCAACTCAATTCCTGCTGCAAATGAATTAGACCCGAATAGAATAAACACAGTTAATAGTATCAGCCACTTTTTCATAATGATCCTCCATGTCGTTGCAAAAAATAGAAGAGCTTCAAGCACTTTGAAAAGGCCCGAGCATCGAACAATGATTTTTGCGGACAACTTCTAAAGTTTATACAACTTAACCTTATACATGTGAAGGCTATTGCACACTCTAATTTCTGATTTCACTGCAATTGAATGGTAGCTCGAGATTCAATTCTTTAATCAAGTTTGTATAACCTTTGAAAAATAGGTTTACTGCACAGCTTTTTACGGCAATGCTTGAGTTCGAGTAATCATGTTTTTGCACGACAATGCACCAACAGCGATCCCGCCCGTGAGCGGTTTCGCCCGTTAGGTGCTGTCTTGTGAGCAAGAGGCGTCGAACATTGGCGACCAACGGGAGTCTCAACAGACAGCGACCAAGCCCGTCAGCGATGCCGCCCGTCAGGTGCATTTTGGCATCAAGAAGGTGCTGCTTTAAGGG
>JANMUC010000225.1:0-8428 GCA_031391225.1 Deinococcales bacterium | reverse complement strand
CATTGAGTAAGACATAGATATGACCTCCGAAAACGATCTCGAATTGAGCTTGATGCTTCAAAGCTTAACTGATTTTGAAGTCTTGGAATAACAACAGAAAACGGCAACCGATTTGGTTGCCGTTTGTGAAAGCTCGAGTTGGGCTATTTGATAAAACGAATCGTGGCTGGATACCTGTACATCACGCCTTTGTTCGCCTCGAGTGCGGCAACAATGACGAAAATAATTTGCAAAATTGACATGATTCCCAGCAACGGCACAACCACGAAAATTCCTAGCCCAAAGGTCACAAAGCAAAAAGCAATTCCAATGGCAGCGTACAAGGTCAAACTGATTTGAAAGTTGATAGACTCTTTGCCCTGGTCATCGGCAAAAGCAGATCGATCTTTGAAAACGATCCAAGCAATAAATGCGCCAATAATATTTCCAAAAGCTGGGAACACGTACATGCCAAGGGCTGCCAGGTGACAGATCAAACCCCAAGTTCTTTCTTCTGGTTGTAAAACGGGCAGGGAGGTATCATTCTGAATCTGGGAAAGGTTATTCATAATTCACAATACGCGAGGTTAGTTAAAATCGTTCCAAAATCTATTAAACTCTGGACATGACGTTTATTTTGCACAGCGAAAATGTCAAAGCCACCGATGCTGCCGCAATCAAAGCGGGAATTCCGCTCGAGGTCTTGATCGAAGCCGCAGGTCGAGCCGTAGCAGACGCCATTAAACGGGAACATCCGAATGGTGCTCGAGTGGTGGTGGTTTGCGGCAAAGGCTTAAATGGGGCGGACGGTTTTGTCTGCGCCAGATGGCTTGCTTTTGACGGCTTTGAAGTCAAGATTTTGCACGTCCCGCTCGAGAATGCCAGCGAAATCGTTAAGACTGCTTCTCGATCAACAAACAGTTTTTGCCCAATGTTTGCCATCGAAGACCACTTGCAAGCACTCGAGAGTGCCGAAATCATTGTGGATGCGCTTTTGGGTGTGGGGTTTCGACCACCGCTGCGCAGCCTTGAGCACAGCATTGTTCAAAAGATCAA
This sequence comes from Deinococcales bacterium, assembly GCA_031391225.1. Taxonomy (GTDB): domain Bacteria; phylum Deinococcota; class Deinococci; order Deinococcales; family JAAFIG01; genus JANXTZ01. The sequence continues at coordinate 7,393 of JANMUC010000225.1, read as the reverse complement.
CCTGTCCCCAGCCAAAGTTTGGGCGGTGGATTTACCCTCGGGCATGGTTGCTGATCTGCCCCAAGTCAACCTCGAAGACGTGGTTCATGCCGAGCAAACCGTGACTTTTACAGGTTTTAAACCAGCGCTGTTGTTCAACCCAACTCGAGAAATTGCGGGTCAGATTGAACTGGTCAACCCTGGAATTCCAACGGCGTTAATCGAGCACCTTGGCAAAGTTGCAGACATTTCAAAGCTCAAACAGGATGCCAGAATCATCACCTCTCGAGCATTAGACGCCCACAAAGGAACTTCGGGACGCGTGTTTATCCTCGGAGGATTGGAACAATATCCTGGTGCTCCTGCCCTTGCCGCTCGAGGAGCATTGCGGGCGGGTGCAGGCTTGGTGACGGTGGTTGCGCCTATCAACGCAGGACTTCAAGCGCCAGTCGAAGCCACCAGGTACACGATTAAGAATTGGAAAGCATCCGAACTCGAGTTTCTAAAACTCCAGCGAATGGATGCACTGGCTTTTGGCATGGGCGTTGGAGAAATTGACCCAGAAGTTGTTGCATTTTTACTTTCCCTCGAGAAACCAATTGTGCTCGATGCTGATGCCTTGCAACCTTGGTTGATTCCCATGTTAGAAAACCGTTCTCAAACTCACCCTGGCATCATCATCACACCACACCCTGGCGAGGCAGCACGGATGCTCGAGACGACTGTTCTCGAGATTTCCAAAAATCCATTTGAAGCCGCCCGTGAACTGAGCAATCGTACTCGAGCTGTAGTGGTGCTGAAAGGCGGACCCAGTGTAGTCGCATGGTCAGAACTCTGGGTGAACTCGAGCGGCAACCCTGGCATGGCAACGGGCGGCATGGGCGACGTGCTTTCGGGGGTTCTGGCAGCCTTGGTCGCCCAAGCGCCTCGAAACACCTCACTCGAGCAAATCACGCAACTTGGTGTCTACATCCACGGGTTCGCAGGTGATCTTGCCGCGAGCAACAAAGACCTTGGCTTACTGGCATCTGAAGTTGCCGAATTAATTCCCGTTGCACTCAAACAACTTCGTTCATAATCCCTTGCTCGAGTTTGCCCCACCTGCTATACTCTCGCCTGTTGAAGCTTGAGGTTGCATGGCTGCTGGCTCAAAGGACAACAAGACCGAACACGATCTCGAGCACGTGTTCGACCCTTAATACCCGACTCGAGGAGAAACAACATGGTTAAGATTCGTCTTTCGCGTTACGGCAACACCCACAACCCGCATTACCGTTTGGTCGTCGTTGACGCCCGTCAAAAACGCGATGGTGGTTACCTCGAGAACTTGGGTCACTACGATCCTCGCAAAAAAGTCGAGAACTTCCTGGTCGTGGACGTAGACCGCGCGAAACACTGGTTGAGTGTTGGAGCGCAACCATCAGACACCGCACGTCGTTTATTAAAACAAGCTGGCGTGTACCGCAAAGAAGCTTAAAAACGCTTCAAACACCAACCCCTCGCAAGAAACAACTGCGAGGGGTTAAACTATGCCATGACCAAAGCAGCTGGGGAGCAACAATGACGCTAGATTTAATCGAATACCTTGCCAAAAAAGTGGTTGACCAACCCGAGAGCGTTCGTGTGGAACAAACAGGCGAGCGCGAAGTGACCTACATGATTCATGTCGCCCCAGGCGAAGAGGGACGCATTATTGGACGCAACGGACGCGTGATTCAAGCCATTCGTACCGTCGCTCGAGCCGCCGCCGGACCCCGCGAGCGCGTTCAAGTCGATGTTGCGGGAGGCTCGAGCCGCACCAGTGACGAAACCACCACCGAAGAACCAACCGAACAACAAGGCGAATAAGTCGCGCAAATACACGTAAGGGCGGGCTTGGCTCGCCTTTTTCAGTTTAGAACTCGAGTCACCATGATTCCAGAAGAACTCATCAAAATTGGTGTAATTGGACAAACCCACGCCCTCAAAGGCGCGTTCAAAATCCGCGCAGTTGACGACCCACATCAAATCCTCAAACTGACGCGAGTTTACGTTGCCACCCGAGGTTGGTTTGTAGTCAAAAAACTTGAGCTGCACGACACCACACCAATCTTGCAACTTGTTGGTATCTCGAGCTTGGAACTGGCAACCAAACTGATTGGACTCGAGCTTTACGCCCACCAGGACGAGCTACCACTCGAGGAAGACACTTTTTACTATCACGATTTGGTCGGTTGTAAAGTGTTAGACCAAAATAAGCTCGAGGTTGGGCTTGTAAAAGACGTGATGGACACTGGGATTCAAGATTTGTTGGTGATTGCCAAGGACGGCAAAGACTACCTTGTCCCAGTGCAAGCACCTTACGTTAGAGTCTTAAGAAACCTCATTGAGATCGATGTTTTTCCTGGTTTACTGGACAATAACGACTCATAAAAGCGCCATAAAACCACGTGCCAGACGGAATATAAATACCGTTTAATACGTTTCACACTGTTCAGGTGATACGATTTACATGCTCTGAGTGAGCGGTAAGGTTTTCGTAAGAAACAGGAGGAAAGTATGAATATTTTTAAGTATGGCTTGATCGCGTTATTTGCGGCGGGTCTGACATCGTGCCCAGGACCAGCAAAAACTCCGTCTCTAACGTTTGCTGCGGGTGGCGATACACTCACCGCAGGTACAACAGCATCCCCAGCAGCAGCAGCCACATACACAGTCAACGCAACTGAATTGACTGGGAATGTCAATTGGACACTAAATCCATCCACAACTGGACAGTTGGGTGCTCAAACAAGTGCCATTACAGGTGGCGCAGCAACAGTTACTTACACCCCGCCAAACAACTTAACATCGGCAACTTCTGTAACGCTAACTGCAACTTCAGCAACCAATGCTACTGTTACAGCCCAAAAAGTTATTACGATTAATCCTGCAGGTTCTACAGGTATTACAGTTTCTGGTAAAGTTTTTAAGTGGGATAACAAGATTTTCCGTGGCGTTCCAATTGTTGTAACTGACGCAGGCGGAAATCGCCAAGAAACAACTTCTTCGTTAACTGATGGTTCATTTTCGATTCCTAACCCAGTTCGGACACCCTACACAATTTCGGCAGTACCTGAACGAGCCACAGATGTTGCACCAATTTCTTATGACAAAGTTACAATTGCCAATCCAAATCTTGTTTTGGCAAAGGTTGGCTACTCTGGTTTAGGTGGCGGCGGTGGCAATCCTGGTTTTGTTACCGAAGATTGCAATAATGGAAGTGGTCGTGCGGATGCAGAATTGTATGTAACAACAAACCAACCTGTTGCCGTCAACAATCAAGCAAAAATCTTCTTTGTTGCTGAAGGTATTGACTTCCAACCAATCGCATCGAATAGTGTTTCTCTTCCAATGATAAATGGCGTTGTTAATGCAAATTTGCCAGCGAACTCTACCAGCGAACGAAGTGCACGTTTTAACGTTAAATACGATGGTGACTTTTGCAAGGCAGAACATATTGGTAAAGTTGTATATGTTGAACGTGATAATAATGGTGCTGGCGCAGTCGTGAAGTCAGGCACAGCCGATGTTACGATTCTTTCAGGTAATAAAGTTTGTGTGGGTACTTGCCCAGCAGCTTTCGGAACAGCCACACCAAATCTCAATATCGCTCCAATTTCACCAAGCAGCTTCGTAGGTACAGTCAACTTCCCACAAGGAATTACCTCTGCAGTTGCCTTTGCTTTGGTGCGCTATCAAAATGTATCAACTGATGTACCAGCTTACTTTGCAATCGATCAACAAACCATCCTCAGCACAAACCCTGTTTTTGATCTGAAAATAGCGACGTTCAACGACCCCAAGCTGTCCTACCGAGTTGGCATTATTGCAATTGCTGGCGCAAAAATTAACTGGATTTACTCAGATATTACCCCTCCAGGTAAGAACGATTTTGTGTTGAGTCTTCCTAGCCTTGGTGATACTGTAGCGCCCCCCATTGGACAATCCTTAGACAATAGTGGTACTGCATCTCCTTTTCCAACTTTCCAACAACGTCAAGTGACGGGTTCAAATATTTATTTCCGCTCATTTGCAACCGTGCCTGCTCCTGCTACCAATATTTGGTTAGCTGGTTCACCACTTACAGACTTCAAATTCCCACAAATTGCTACCCCTGCAACACTGTCTTATCAACAACGCTTTAACTGGTTTGCAATCAATTCCCTTACCTACCGCGCTGCAAGTCTTACCAATGCGTCAGATATTGCTTTGGGTACTACCCCATCTGTCACTGGCACCCGTCCGTATGGGGTACTTCGCAATTTATATGGACTTTCCGCGTTTACGGAACCTGATCTGATTGCCCAAGGTTCTATCAACGGCACACCTACAAATACATGTATCATTGCACCAAGCCAAAGCTGCCCTTAAACTTGGCGTAATTTGAACTCGAGCCTCAGAATTTCTGAAGCTCGAGTTTTTTATGTCCCCAATTGCTAAAAGTTTCTTGGGATGTCTGTCTTGATTTCTCGAGTTTTAAGTTTTTGACAAAAGTACGCAACTTGCGTATACTTGGGCTGTGGAGTTTTATGAAACGGCAGCTTTTGTCAGAATCATTAACGATTACCTTGATGACGAAGAATTGAGACACTTACAGTCTTTTCTTCTCTTGAATCCAGACGCAGGAAAAGTAATTCGCAAAGGCAAAGGTAGTCGAAAACTCAGATGGGCGACAAAAACCACAGGCAAAAGTGGAGGATTACGAATCATCTATTTTCACCGCGTTGTCCAACATCGAATTTACTTACTACTGGTGTACGGAAAAAACGAAAAAAGTGATTTGACCCAACAAGAAATACAACTTTTAGCAATGTTTATTGAACAATTACCGTAGAAAGGAATAGAGATGAAAAAACAAAAAGACTTTACTGCGCTACTCGAAGAAAGCCTGACAGAAATGCTAGCAATCGAGCGCGGAGAGATGCAACCAACACGCCGTACTGTACTCGATGAAGCATCAAATGCACTCAATACCCGAAATCAACTTCACCTCAGTCGTCCAAAGTTTGCCAAAATGATTGGTGTTAGTGTTCGGACGCTCGAGAATTGGGAACAGGGTCGCAGCAAACCAAATGGCGCAGCTCGAGCTTTGCTGCGCGTTGCCGCTTATGCGCCAGAAGTAGTGCTTAAAGCACTGAATTGATAGTTTGGAAGTTTTTCTCGAGCCTCAGAATTTCTGAGGCTCGAGTTTTTGATGTCCCCAATTGCTAAAAGTCTTTTGGGATGTATGTCTTGGTTTCTCGAATTACAATTTCATCTTTGCAAAAACGATCTTTTGTGGCACAATTACCCCATGAGTTTACTCGAGTTACAAAATCAAGCCGAACAATTACCATTGCATGAACGAGCAGCTTTAATTCGTCATTTGCGGCATTCATTGACTGAAACAGAACGGGAAGCATTGATGCTCGAGGAAGCTTTAACGCGTCTTGATGAATTGCAAAACGGCACGATACAACGCGTAACAGGTGATGAATGGTTCAACCGTGGCAAGACCACTTAAGCGAACTTTTCACCCACACGCAATCGAGCAAATGTTTCGCACTGAAGAATACTTCGAGCGAGTCAGTGTTGATCTCGCACTGAAATTCCGCGAGGCTATCAATCTCGAACTTGATTTTATTCTCGAGTCTCCTGAAGCCGCGCCTGTCGTACATGTTCGTGGTGTGCGAGCGCGTTTGTTGCGAGGCTTCAAATTTAAGAATTTTATTTGATTGAAGAAGAACTTGGGTTGGTAACGATTTTGTCAGTGCTGCACGGCAGTCAAGACGATGAATTGCTCGAGGATTTGCTAGATTGAACAAATGTTGCTTCTCAAGCCCCAGAATTTCTGAGGCTCGAGTTTTTATGTCTTGCAGTATCATGAAACCATCGGAGGTGCTTATGACTTGGCAAGAGGTACTCGAGCGTAAAGAATTGCAGGATTTACCTTTCAAAATCGAATTGAACGCCCAGGGAAAGGTCGAAATGAGTCCTGCGACAAATGTTCATGGTTATTTACAAAGCGAAATTGCAGGTTTATTACGTGATTTCTTAAAAAACGATGGCAAAGTCATCACCGAGTGCAGCGTACTGACAACCCAGGGAGTCAAAGTCGCAGATGTGGCTTGGATTTCAAATGATTTTTTTCGGCAACACGCTCGGCTGACTCCTTTTCCAATATCGCCAGAAATTTGTGTTGAGATCATCAGCCCATCCAATTCCACCAAAGAAATGCTCGAGAAAATCGGATTGTACATTGCGGCTGGCGCAAAGGAAGTCTGGACCTGTAATCTCGAGGGTGAGATGCGTTTTTATGACAGCGAAGGTGCAGTGTTGCACTCAAGTCGTGTGCCCGAATTTCCGAAAGTGGTGACTTGGTAAACTCGAGTTACTTAAACCACGATTGAAAACCCTACTCGAGTGTTAGGCTGTAGTCACCATGCGTTACACGAACTTCTTCCTGTTAAGATTTTTTCATGGTGAACACCGTGTTTAATTTCGTGCGTCGCGCTTGGAATCAGAACATTACGGCGTCTGACCTCGAGCGGGCTTTGAATCAGTTGGGCGTCGGTCAGCACCGCGATGTGATGGCACACTCGAGTTTGTCGTCGTTTGGTTTTTTCCAGGGCGGTGCGCCAACGGTGATTGACGTTTTAAAACGCAACGCACGGTCGCTGCTGATGCCTGCATTTACCTACTACACGCTGGTTTGGCCCAATCACAAGAAGTCTGGCGATTGGCCCGCCTTCCCACCTGCCGATGGTCCAACCTGGCGTCCCGATTCGCCAGTCAGTCACGACATCGGGCGCATTCCGCAACAGTATCTCGAGTTGTATCAGGCGGTGCGTTCGCATCATCCGGCACTTAGTTTTGCGGCTTTGGGTCAAAACACCAATCAGATTTTGTCGTCGCAAACTTTAGAGCGTCCTTATGCGCCAATCGGGGTTTTGTACGCGCTCAATGCGGACATCGTGCTTTTGGGAGTCGATCACCGTTCAAATACCACAATTCATTACGGCGAGTTTTTGGCGGGTCGTCCGATGCTCGAGCGTTACGCGTATTATCAAGGGGCTTTGGCGCGAACGTTTTTTCCAAATTGCAGTGCGGCGTTCAATGCCATTCAGGGGCATTTAACCTCGCTCGAAGTGGTTGGTGTTGGTAAAACCCAGGTTCAACGCATGAGCGTGCGCGATGTGGTGGATACCACAGTCAAAATGCTTGCGCGTGACCCCGAGGCGATGCTTTGCAGTTACAACGGTTGCCGTTGCCAGCATGTGCGCGACAAAATCCGCAAAAATGGCGTGCGCTCAACCCAAGATTCATTGCTCGAGGCGGGTCATGCGCTCAGTGGACTGCATCGCTCGAGCTGACGGGGGCAACGGCGGGTTTGGTGCCTGGGGCGTCTTTGGCT
>JANMUC010000223.1:0-1442 GCA_031391225.1 Deinococcales bacterium | reverse complement strand
TTGATGCGTTTTGCCGTGTCCGTTTTCCCCATGCCGTAAAAACCAGCGAAATACTCGAGGATTTCACGACCGGTCAAACGGTCGTACAAACCCATGCCGCCGTTGACCACGCCAATGTTACGCCGCACCTGTTCACCTTGGGTGCGCACATCAAACCCCGCCACCGATATACTGCCCTCGCTCGGCTCGAGCAGCGTGGCAATTATGCGCAGCGTAGTGGTTTTTCCCGCGCCGTTTGGTCCGAGCAAACCGTAAATTTCGCCTTCCTTGGTTTGAAACGACAAGTTGTTGACCGCGAGCACTTTGGCACCGTAACGTTTGGTAAGGTTTTGAACCTGCAACATGAAAAAGCCTCCTGATGTCGTGTCATCTTACGGTTCAAAACTCAAAAAAGTTCCCAGCCTTTAAGGCGCACCAAGCTTCCATCCCTCAAACCAAGTTTTGACGCACTCGAGCCACCACTCCTTACACTCTTGGCTGGTATGCCCCAAGCGCACAACGGCTCGCCCAGCAATATCTTCTAAATGCACCAACCCAAACACCCGAGAATCCAAACTCGAGCCGCGAAGGCGGTTGTCGCCCATGACAAAAACCGTGCCTGGCTTGACGACGGTCAGACCCAAATCCTCGATGGCGGCTGGCGTATTGATGTAAAACTCGCGGGTTTTAACGGCATTCAAGTACAGAACGCCGTTTTTCAGCTCGACCGTATCCCCAGCCATGCCGATAATGCGCTTCACGAAATACGGTCTAAACTTCCAATTTTCGGGCAGTCGATTCGCCACAACCTCGAGCAGCGGCAAGCTTTCAAACAACCTCGAGACTGGCTCGAAGCTGTAATCACTCTCCACTGGTGGTTTTAAAACGATGATGTCGCCACGGTGCAAGTAATTGGGTTTTAAACCCCAAACCGCCAACCAACGCTCGAGTTTGGCAACCAGCAAATAATCGCCGCTCGAAAGCGTCGGGTACATGCTCTCACCGCGCACACCGACCGGAATCAACAAGAAGGTCACAATCAACCAAGCGGGCAGCAGTGTCTCGATCAGCAATTCTTTAAACACTCGAGTCCACCAGGTTTTGACGGGTTTGGAACTCGAGCCACCTGTTTGAGTCAGAGGTTTTACCAACTCTGCTGGCTTGAGGTTCGGTTTGATTTCACTTTCAACTCGAGTTTCAGGTTCAATTTGAAGGTCGTGGGTTGAATCATCTCGAGGCAGGTTCTCAATCAGGCTCGAGTGCTCGACATAATCCAGACGATTCGAGAGATTGACCGCATCTAAATTTGAAGTATGTTCAAATTGAGTATTCTCTGTTCCAGCCGATTCAAAACGAGGTTCGACTTGAACAAAATCTTTGGGTAAATCTGTGTTTTCTGGATCATTAAGCGGGTCTAAAGGCACGGGCAGAATTGTACCGAATCTGACATGAGTTGCAAGAGA
>JANMUC010000190.1:0-3566 GCA_031391225.1 Deinococcales bacterium | reverse complement strand
GTTGAGCAAGACGTGTTGCCTGGAATGGGCAACCCGAAAGAAAGCGCCAGACGCAACCGCGAGTATTTGCGTGGCATTGGGCTATAAATCTCGAGCTTCGCGGCAATCCTGGGTTGATTTAAAACTCGAGAATCCTTCACTCCGAAATTGAGAAATCGTTGTGCTGTAGGGGCGAGGCATGCCTTGCCCCTACGTGGGATTGTTCATAAATTTGACGGTATTTCTCGAATTTGATTTCTTGAGTGATTAAATCGGCAACTGATTGCCCAACTCGAGCGTCACATCAATCAAGGTTTGCACGTCGCTATCGGACGTGCGGAAGTTAACAAAACATGGTCGCAAACAAATTTTACCGTCCACCAATGCGGAAGAAATATAAACGCGTCCGTCGTCTTGCATGGTTTTGACCAACTCGAGGTTGTGGTGGCTGAGGGCGGTTTCGTTGTCGCGTAAATGTGTTGGAACGTGACGAAATGGCACGGTTGAAAGTTGCGGTTCGACCAGAAGCTCAAGCTCGCTCGAGCCTCGAATTAAATCGGCGCAAAGTTGTGCTTGAGCAATGTTGCGGGCAATCGCGGCACGGTATTGGTCTGCGCCGTGAACCCGCAGTGCCAACCAAAGTTTTAACGCCCGAAATGGTCTTGAATACTCGAGCGTCAAATCCACGGCGTTGTAAGGCTGGTGTTCGTCGTGAAGCATGTACGATTCGTCATGGGTGAATGCCGCCGCCAGGTCTTTGCGATTTTTGACCAGCACCACACCGCAAGCTTTGGGCAGGTACAACCATTTGTGTGCATCCACCGAGATTGAATCGGCACGCTCTAAACCTTTAAAGCGTTCTCGCATCTCGAGCACCGCCGCGCCAGGCAAACCGTAAGCACCGTCAACGTGCAACCACACACCTCGAACCGTGCAAATACTTGCCAGTTCCTCGAGTGGGTCAATTGCGCCAGTTAATGTTGTGCCTGCGGTGGCGACCACGGCAACAGGAATTATTCCTGTGGCAAGGTCGGCATCAATGGCGGCAGCCACAGCTTCAGCATTGACCCGGTGGTTCGCATCAATCGGCAAACTCCGCACTTGATTCGCCCCAATCCCCAGCACTTCTGCCGCTCGAGACACCGAATAATGTGCCTCGCTCGAGCAGTACAAGGCACAAGGACGGCTGGCTAAACCCGTTCGTCTCACATTAGGCAATGCGCGTTCTCGAGCCGCCGTTAACGCCGTCAGGTTGGAAATCATGCCACCACTGGTGATCGTTCCCGCACCAGAAGGAAACCCCAGAAGCTGTGCCACCCACTCGAGCGCCTGACGTTCAATCAAATCTGCACTCTTTGCGCTGGTTGCCAAATTCACGTCAAAGCACGATGCTAGCGCATCCGCCAGCACTCCAATTTCAAGCCCGCTCGAGCCGACAAAGGCAAAATAACGTGGTCTGGACTGCGCCAAACTCGTGTCTAAAAAACCTCTAGCCTCCTCGAGCGCCGCAAATGCAGGGGTGGGAGCATTGCCAAGAGGTTTGGTTGTCAATTCACGCAAGACTTCAGAAATGGCGGGTTCTATCGGACGGGCTTGATCGAAACTCGACCAGGCATCGCCAATGATTTGTGCGGCTTGTTGGATTAAATCGGCTCGAGAAATGTCGAGCGGTAAACTGGGACGGTTTTGCAAAATGTTAACTCCTAAACGCTCTATTTTGAGAATCTGTAAAAGATCAATTTTGCTATTCTGATTTCAGGTATTTTGATGTCTAACAGGTATGATTGAATAATAAATCAAGGATAATGTATTCTGATGGAAAACAATATTGCCTGCTATTACGAAATCCTCAATCTCTGTTACATAGTAATGGAGTTGCACACTGAAGGATGCCATGTCAAAACGCAAACAGGAAGCCAGTACCAGACCAGCACACTCATGGACACTTGATAAGCTAGATTTTCTTGAAGCTTATATGCCTGCATTCTTGACTGCCTGTAACAAGGCGCAAAACACTTGTTATGTGGATGGATTTGCAGGACCTGGAATCAATAAGGATGAAATTACAGGTGTTATCCGAAATGGTTCGCCCTTGATTGCTTTAAATGCTGTCGGAAAACCCCCTAAAGAAACGAAATTTAGTACCTTGCATTTTATAGAATCAGTTCCAAGTGTTTTGACATCTCTACGTCAACATGTAGAAGCACATCCTGAACAGTCTCGGGTACACATACACGAAGCTGATTTTAACAAAGTGCTACCAAGTATCTTGAATGGTATTCACCGTCTCACACCCACTCTATTTTTACTTGATCCTGACGACATGAGTCTTGAATGGCAAAGCGTAAAGCTAATTGGTGCTCGAGAAAGGGCAGATATTTTTATGCTGGTCAGTGCCAGTGGAGTTAGCCGCAATGTCAATAATCCTGCGGTACATTCCAGAATCACGAAATTCTTCGGTTCAGAGATTTGGCGGACTGTAAAAGATCAACTTGATGGTGGCGATATGCCTGGAATTAGCGGATTCAGTGCATTTCTCGAATTGTATGCTGTACAATTACGAGCACTTGGATTTACTACTGCCGACCAGCAAATTATCGCTCGGAATTCAAAGAACGCGGCTATGCACGGCTTGGTGTTTGCGAGTAAGCATAGCGCTGGAATCAATATCGGGAATAGCGTTTTGGATGGAATCGTCCACCGTGGACAGCAACCCTTGGGGTTTTAACGCAAAAGGCATCTCGTCCCATGTTCGACCATCCAATAAGCGCCCTCCACTCTTTGGTGTACGCCCTCCCCATTGCTTGTGAAAGAAAGCCACACCTTGAGTCTGACATTGATCCTTGATATCGCGCACCCATTCAGTTTTTATAGTTCTATGTAGTGCTCCAGATTCACCACCAGTTATGACCCAGTGAATATCGGTCAGATCAAGTTTGAGCGCACCAATCAAAGGCTCACAGGAAAGGAATCTCACCTTTGCTGGGACATCCCGTAAAAAGTCTACGCGATGTGCATTAGCTTGATTTTCAACGCTAACTCCCATCCATATATTTGGCGACCATTCAAGAAATGGTGCAAGTTCGACCAACCTCTCATGCCGCTTGGTAAGTATTTGAAAAACATGTTGAGGACATTCACGCATGACCGCAAAAATTTGTTGCAAATACTCGAGCGGCATTTGCTCATGGAAAAGATCACTCATGCTGTTAACGAATACCAGTGAAGATTTACGCCAACGACGTGGCTCATTAAGACGATCTGGGTGCATCGAGAACTTAAAACCGTTTGGAAAACTCGAGGCAAAACGCTGAGTAATCACTTCGGCATAGCAGAACTTACATCCTGCACTGACTTTATCGCAGCCAGTAGTAGGATTCCAAGTTTTATCAGTCCACTCGATTGTCGTTTTAGTTGAAGCCATAAGTTAGCTTAAGCCTAGTTGATCTTGAATTTCAATCTATGATCCCATCTAACACTTGACTAGATGTTCTGTTAAAAACGGAACTTTAACAAGAAATTATCAACAACAGGCTGGATGCTCAACACCTCCTTTGGGCAGTATTTTAGTGGTTGGATTCGATTCA
>JANMUC010000180.1:0-7315 GCA_031391225.1 Deinococcales bacterium | reverse complement strand
AATTGCTTTAAAGCAATTGGACGGTACGTGCTACGGGCGCTGGAAATTTGCGTGCCAGCGACAGCGGCTGCCAAAACGAATGCGAGAAAATGAACAGGTTTCATATCGTCTCCTTGCCTTGCTGCTTGCTCAAGGTGTTTTAGATTCTATCGTGGGACGCGGCATGAAAGTTAAGTGCAAGATGTAAAAATTTATTTGACGACTGGTTTAAAGGCTTCAATCCCGCCAAGTTTTTTGAGTTGAGCCTCGAGGTCGGGAACGCTGGCACTTGGTTTGGATTTGGCATCGCCTGGCAAGGTTTTTGCCATAACCTCGAGGGCGTCGTTATAGCCGTCGCTATCCGAATCCTGGTTTTCTTTTAAAACCAAATAGAGCGCATCCTGAATTTTTTTGTTGGCTGCGCCCTCCCACTGGGTTTTCAGGGCGGCACCGAATTTATTCCAGGTTCCTCCACCAAAGGCGGTGCTGTGACAGAATTTGCAACCCGATTTGGTCACAAGGGCATCTTTCCCAAGTTGATACTGCGAAAACGCCAAACTGCTGTACGAACTTCTAGCGCCTGCAACCGAATACGCAAGAGCTGCCAAAATGCTAGCAAAAACGATCAAATGACTGGGTTTCATTGGGAATCTCCTAAAAAAACGCATGTCTGAATTCTACAAAACGTTTTACAGAATCTAGCAATAAAACCAGCTTGAGACGATTGAGGAATCCTTTAGTTAAGAATTTCTAAATACATCCTGTGCTGAACAACGATATCGCTTGGCGAAATCAATCGACTTCATTTCAAAACTCATTTGTCCAAGCGCCAAACTCATCTTGACCACGCACCGTCAGGCGGGCGTACAGTAAGATAAAGACTCAATATGGGGATCAACGTTTTGGAAATGTTAAAGAATTTAAAACACTTCGCCCCTCACCTGACAGGATGGTACTTGTGCTCGAGGTAAAGGGACTGCAAAAACGCTATGGTACGTATGTTGCAGTCGAAGATGTCTCGTTTTCTGTCGCTTCTGGCGAGGTTTACGGATTACTCGGACCAAACGGTGCGGGAAAATCCAGCACGATCAAAGTGCTATCGTGTCTGGCAAAACCCGACGCTGGCAGCGTAACGATTGACGGTTTTGACATTGTGCGCGACATGGGTCAAGTCAAAAACCGAATTGGTATTGTGCCCCAAGACATTGCGCTGTACGAAGATTTTTCGGCTCGAGAAAACCTCTTGTTTTTTGGGCGACTATACGGTCTGGGTGGTAAAAGTCTGAGAATTCGAGCTGACGAATTGCTCACAGATGTGGGTCTACTTGACCGCGCCAAAGACAAGGTTGGTACGTTTTCGGGCGGCATGAAACGCCGCATCAATATTGCCGCAGGCTTGATGCACGACCCGAAAATTGTGTACCTCGACGAACCGACGGTTGGCATTGATCCGCAATCGCGGCGTTTGATTTTGGATTTGGTCAAAAAACTGAATGCCGACGGTTTATCGGTCTTGTACACCACGCATTACATGGAAGAGGCGGAAGAACTTTGCAACCGCATTGGTGTGATCGATCACGGCAAAATCATTGCCGAAGGCACCCTGCAAAACTTGCGTGCCATTGCCGGTGAACTGACTCCGATTCATATTGCGTTGCGTGACGCGCCCAAAGCTGGAACCATCAGGGAACTCGAGCAATTTGCCCAAACCGTCTCGCTTGATGGCACTGATTTGACGCTGCTGTGCCGCGAACCTCGAGAGGTCCTGCCGCAAATCTTGACCAAACTCTCGAGCTTGGGTTTAAGCGTTCATCACCTCGAGATTGAAGAACCAGGGTTGGAAACCGTGTTCTTAAAACTGACGGGACGGCGACTGCGTGATTAAACCACGAGCACTTCAAAACATGGCAAACTCGAGCTTGCATCGGTTCCCCGTTTGCCCTTTGCCCTCTGCCCTTTGCCCTCTGCCTACTTTACCTGGTGACACGAGATGATTCCGCTTGTACTGAAAGCCATTTACCGCGTCACCGAACGCGATTTGGTGGCACAATTGCGCTCGAGGGCTTTTTTTGTCCAAACCCTGCTGCTGCCGATGATTTTGACTTTGATTATTGGCACGGCGCTCGGGGGTCAACGCAAACTCGAGCCGTCCCCAGTGGCATTGTTCGCGCCAAACAACGAGATCAGCCAAGCCTTGGAAACCACCATCAACAGCACTGGCGCGGCAAAAGTCGAACGATTCTCGAGTGCCGCCGCCGCTCGAGAATCGGTGCGTTCGGGTCATGCGATTGCGGTGATCGAACTGCCCGAAATCAATTTGCGGGCATTGGCGCGACCCATCGACCAAAGCCTGAAGGTCAAGCTTGGGCTTGATCCCAGCAATCAATTTCGCGGGCGGGTGATCGAACAAGTGACGCGCTCGTACTTATCGCAACTCGAGGCGGTACGGGCGTCGCTGCTAGGGGCGGTAAGGGCGTTAAAACCGAGTACGGCACAAGAATTGGGAAATTTGAGCGAACAACTCTTGCCCGTGGTGCGTCAGCGCTTAAGCACAGACGGTTTTAGCGTCAGTTCCCAAAATTCTGGCGGACGCAGCGCAGGGTTTTTTGCCTATTACGCGGTGGCATTCGGCGTGATGTTCACGCTGATGTCAGCCACCAACAGCGCAGGCGGCATTTTGGACGAAATCGAGCGCGGCACGATTCAGCGGCTCTTAAGCGCTCCGTTGACACCCAGAAGTTTAATTGTCGCCAAGTTCTTGGCGTTGCTGGTGATTGCGGTCGTGCAACTCGGGTCATTTGTGATTCTGACCAATTTGCTGTACGGCGTCAATTGGGGTGATCCAATCTCGGTTTTTTGTACGGTGCTGGCAACGGCAGCGGCAGCAGCAGGCTTTGGTGGCATTATTATTGGCATTTCTCAAACCCACGAACAGGTGAACGTCATCGGATTGGCGTTTTTGCTGGTCATGAGCCTGCTGGGCGGTTCGATGTGGCCCATCGAAACCCTGCCAGGATTGGCGCAACAATTTTCCAAATTGACCTACAACCGTTGGAGCATCGAAGCGTTTCAAAATATTCATGCCGTCGGACAAGGTTTAACCGACATTCGCCTCAATTTGCTGGTGTTGGCTGGCATGGCAATCGCAGGTTTGGCATTCGGCGCGTCAAGGCTCGAATTGAGGTTTAAATCATGAACAACATTCTCAACGTTGCTCGAGTCATGCTCTCAATCGCTTTTTCCGAGGCACGGCAAACCCTGATGCAGCCGCGTTTGTTATTGGTGCTGCTGGTTTTGCCCATCATTTTTTCGACGTTGTTGGGTATTTTTTCGGGCAGCAACCAAGCCCCAGTCCGAATGCTCTGGAGCGCCCCGAACACCCCGCTGGCACGCCAGCTACATGACATTCTGGCTGAAAAGATCACGCTCGAGACGGCAGACCGTCGCGCTCAAAACCTGGTCGCCCGCAACGAACGTGACATTTGGGTGCGACTGCCCGAAGATTTTGATGCCAGCATCAAAGCCGCCAAAAAGGTCAAACTCGAGATCAGCACCAGTCCAGGCAATCCAAGGTCTGCGGACGGTGAGATCGCGGTGCAATCCGCCATGAGCCGCTTGCTTGCGCCTTATGCCGCGCGGTTCGCGGTGCAAACTCAGAATAAAACCCAGAATCTCGAGGCATTGCAAAGCGATGCCGCCAACCGAGCCAGCAACTTACTAAACGATAAATTGTTTGAAGTGAGCGTCGAACAAATTCGGGCAAATGCCAGTTCCAGCACCGCCGAAGCCAGCGGCTCAAGCCAAACCGCGCCTGGAATGACCTTGATGTTTGCCCTATTGTTTGGGGCGCAAACTGGCTTGGCGATACAACGTGAACGCAGCGGCGGCACACTGGCACGACTTTTTGCCGCGCCCGTCGGCTGGGGAGCGGTGATGTTCGGTAAACTTTTGGGCAATGCCTTCATTTTGGTGTTACAACTCTTTGCCATGATTGCCTTCTCGAGCCTTGCGTTGGGAGTTCAGTGGGGCAATTTTTCGGCACTTTTGCCACCGGTGCTGGCGTTTGGTTTTATGGCTTCGAGCTTTGGTGGTCTGACCGCCGCCCTCACCCGTACTTCGGCTCAATTGACCAGTTTCAGCACGCTGGCAGTCACCGTCACCAGCGCCCTCGGTGGCTTGTGGTGGCCCCTTGATGTCACCCCAGTCTGGATGCAAACCCTGGCTAAAATCCTACCCACCTACTGGGGTATGAGCGCCCTGCAAGACGTGATTTTGCGTGGTGCAAATTTCTCGAGTATTCTGCCCAGCACGTTGATTTTGATTGGCTTTGGATTTTTGTTTTTGTTGGTTGGCTCGAGGGTGTTTCGTTACGAATAGAGCGATGGCTAAAGCTTAGCGGACTTGCCTCGAGTTCTGTTTTCATTTAGGATTTGGCTCGCACGGGTTTTGATTGATCCTTTTGCATCATCAAAACATCAGAAAACGGTGACTCAATCCTTTATGACCCAAACCCTTCACGACCCTGAAACCCATGCCATGCTGGCACTCGAATTCACCCCTGGACTTGGTCCTGTGCGTATCAAAACCTTACTTGAGCACTTTGGAAATGCACAAACGGTGCTCCAGACGAAGTTGATGCAATTGCGTGACGTGCCGGGGCTTGATTCCAAAAGCATTGCCGGTATCGGCTCGAGTCAAAGTTTAGAACGAGCGACCACCGAATTGGAACGTGCAGCAAAGCTCGAGGTGCAGATTCTTGCCAGCTCGAGTTTGAATTATCCTGCGGCTTTAAAAGCGATTTATGACCCGCCGCCCGTGTTGTGGGTGCGTGGTGATGTCACGGCACTCGAGGAACTGGTCGGCGTGACGCCGCATTCAATTGGTATTGTCGGCACCCGCAAATGCAGCCCTCACGCCAAAGCCTTTACTGCCAAACTCGCCAGAGAACTGGCACTGGCGGGCGTGATCGTGGTTTCGGGTTTGGCTCGAGGAATCGACACCGAGGCGCACCGCTCGAGTGTCGATGCTGGTGGTAAAAGCATTGGGGTACTGGGCAGCGGCGTGGATCATATTTACCCCAGCGAGAACAGCGCCCTCGCCGCGCAATTGACGTTGGTTTCGGCGTACCCAATTGGCATTCGACCCGCCGCGCACAACTTCCCAGCCCGCAACCGAATTATTGCTGGACTCTCGAGCGGTACGGTGGTCATCGAGGGCGATTTGGACTCGGGCAGTTTGATTACCGCCGTTGCCGCACTCGAGGCTGGGCGCACGGTCTTTGCCGTGCCGGGACGACCGGGCGAGAGCAATGCCAAAGGACCGAACCGTTTGATCAAAGACGGTGCGGTCTTGATCGAATCCGTGTCCGACATTTTAGAGGAAATGCGTTGGGGTTCGGTCACGCTGTCCGCTGCCCCAAATCTCGAGGGTGATGAAGCCAGGGTTTACGGGGCGCTCGACGATGCGCTGCTGGTCGATGACATTGTGCTCAGAACAGGTTTAGCCATGCCCGCCGCGCAATCGATTTTAATGATGTTGAAACTCAAAAACGTGATCCTCGAGCTACCAGGTGGTCGTTACTCGAGAATCTAAATGCTATTCTGTGCGCAATGATCGTTTACGTCCTCAACCCAGGCTCAACCTCGACCAAACTTGGGTTGGCAACCATCACCGCCAATAACAAGGGTGTGACCGCCGTGGTCGAAAAACTCGAGCTGCAACACTCGACCTTAAAAGCTCGAGCCTCCGATCATGGCGCAGCCGCGTTGTCCTTGGATGGTACTGCCCCAGACGCGCCGGTGGGTTTGGACAGCGATGCAATGGACGCGATTCGGGCATTTATTAAGCAAGCCAGCACCGAATGGGCAAAACCTGACGCGATCAGTTGCCGGGCGGGTTTACTCGGACCGTGCGCCGCAGGAACTTACCGCGTGACCAAACAATTGGCGCAGTACAGCTTATTGCATAAAAACGGCATTCACGCCTCGAATTATGGGGCGCGGTTGGCGCTCGAGTGGGCGGAAATGTTTGGCGTACCGGCTTATCTGGTAGACCCGCCGACCGTGGACGAACTGCTGCCCGAGGCTCGAGTGACGGGCGTGCCGTACCTCAGTCGCCGCAGCCGCTTTCATGCGCTGAATGCCAGGGCGGTGGCGCGTCGTGCCGCGATTGAAATCGGCAAGCGCTTTGAAGATTCGACCATTGTCGTCGCGCATTTGGGCGGTGGCTCGAGCGTCACCAGTTTCCAAAACGGTCGCGCCATCGACACGACGGGCGCACTGCTCGACGAAGGTCCTTTCTCGAGCGAACGGGCTGGAACGCTGCCAATCGAGGGCTTGCTTGACCTGGCGTACAGCATGCCGCGCGACATCCTCGAGTATCAATTGCGGCGTCAAAGTGGTTTTCAGGGCATGTTGGGCACCAGCGATCTGAAAGTCATCGAAAGCCGCGCCGTGCAAGACCAACCGACCCGCGAAGCCATCAATGCTTATGTGCACCAAGTTGCCAAAAACGTTGGGGCGTATGCCGCCGCCAGCCCAGGGCGTCCAGATGCCATCGTCTTGACTGGCGGCGCAGCCCGTTGGACCAGTCTGATGCAGCGCCTCGAGACGCGGCTCGGTTGGATCGCGCCCGTGGTGGTGATTCCAGGCGAACTCGAGATGGAAGCCCTGGCTGAGGGTGCTGGACGCGTTTTGTACAATCTTGAGGCGGCGTTAGACTTTCAAATTCCCATTTAATGGAGCCTGTCATGACCGAAACTTTAGATTTTAGTAACATTGATGCCGTCACCTCCATGCGTGGCTTGCTTTCCCTCGCGCGTCTCATCGGGCAAGTGCGCGGACCCAAACGCGTCGCGGTTGCCGCCGCCGAAGACGATCACGTGCTCGGTGCGGTTCACAGTGCCAGACTCGAGGGCATGATTCAACCGATTTTGTTCGGTGACGAAGCCAAAATTCGGGTGATCTGTTTTGAACTTGGCATTGACCCCAGCAAGCTCGAGATTGTCAATGCCAAAGACCATGCCCAAGCCGCCGAATTGGCGGTGCAAGCTGTCACCAGCGGCAAAGCCGATATTCTCATGAAAGGGCTTCTTGACACCGCCACAGTTTTGCGAGCAGTTTTAAATAAGGAATGGGGAATGCGCACGGGCAAGCTCTTGTCGCACGTGCTGGTATTTGAAGCCAAGGGGAAATTTGACCGTTTATTCCTCATGTCTGACGGCGCAATGAACATCGACCCCGATCTTAAAGCCAAAATCGAAATCGTCCAAAATTCGGTGGCGTTGGCGCACGCCCTCGGACTCCAGAAACCCAAAGTTGCCATGCTTGCCGCCATT
>JANMUC010000179.1:0-13473 GCA_031391225.1 Deinococcales bacterium | reverse complement strand
CCCTTCTCCCGATGTTGGGAGAAGCGACCCTGCCCGCAAGGTGCACGTTCAGGGTCAAGAAGCGCCCAAGCCCGTCAGGTGCTGCTTTAAGGGCAAGAAGGGTTGGGGATGAGGGTAGCAAGCGTAACCGCTGATTTTTGTGTCTAAGATTGGAAAATCAATTGACTCAGCAATGCCATCTTTCCAACAGAATTACGAATAACAATGATGAAACGTTTTCATCCCTCGAGTCGTAACATTGTTTATGCGCCTTACCGTTTTGATCGTGCTTGTGATCTCGAGTTTTCTGGTTGTCCTGGCGCAAAACACGCCACAAAATGCCGATCAATGGTACACGGCGGGAAAAAGTTATTTCCAAGCCAGAAATTTTAGACAAGCCGAACAAGCCTTTCAAAATGCGGTCAAACTCAATCCAACTGCCGCCAACTGGCGTTGGTTGGGCGAGGCTCGAGTCAAGCTCGAGGATTACGACGGTGCGAGTGCGGCGTTTGCCAAGGCGGTGGCGTTGTACCGCAGCATCAAAGGGCAGGAAATCACCGCCAACGCGCTCGAGAATCAAACCAATCAATACAGGCAAGAAGGCGAATTTTACTTGCTCGACGAAACCGAGCCTTTGAAGTTTAAACCCGCCAAACTCGAGCCTCGTTCTGGAATGCTGCTTGGGTCTTATGTGGACGAAACGGGCATCAACAAACGCGATGGTCGAATCAACACGATGGAACGGGTGGGCATTGGTTTTGCAGTCTACTTTCGCTATTTTAATTTGATTGATCCTAGAAATGCGACATTTCAGAAACCGTTTTTCCCGACTCGTTTTGCGGAGGCGATCAAACGCACGGGGGCTGCCATGCACCTTGCGCTCGAGCCGAAAATGCCGTTGGCGCAAATCTCGAGGGGTTTGATGACGGCGTTTGCCAAGGAGGCGGCGCGAAGTGGCGTGCCAATTTATTTGCGTTTTGCCGCCGAGTTTAACGACCCTGTCAACGAATGGTCTAGAAATCCGAGGCTGTACGTCGAGAAGTTTCGCTTGGTGCATGACATCATGGCAACTTACGCGCCGAATGTGGCAATGGTTTGGATGCCAATGGCGAGCAGGCTCGAGGTGATAGATCAGTATTTTCCTGGCGATGCCTATGTGGACTGGGTGGGTTTAAGTTTGTACAGCTTGCCGTTTGTGAACGGTAACACGCGGGACAGTGGCGAGCGTTTAAACCCACTCGATGCGATCAAAACTTTTTACAACAAGTACGCCGTCCGTCATCCGATGCAAATTTCGGAGTATGCCTCGAGCCACCGCACACTCGCCGCGCCAAGGCAGAATTTTGATCTGTTTGCTCAAACCAAATTGCGCATGTTGTTCTGGGGGGCGTACCTGAAATTCCCCAGGTTAAAGAACATCAATTGGCTTGACCTGGACATGATTAACGGTAAATTTGTGGCAACCAGCCGTCAAGTCGAGCGTCGCAACGATTACAGTTTGTTTGTGCCTGGCAAGCGTGAGGCATACGGCGAACTGTTCTTCGAGCCGTATTTCTCATCACGTTATGACCTCAACTCGAGCGTCAAACGTCCAGTTGCCGTGCCCGAAATCCTTAAGTTTTACGGCATTTTACGGTTTGGGGCGTGGGTCAAAACCTTCGATCCGTACATTGCCAAAGTCAGCTTTTTCTTGGATGGCAAACCAATCTCGAGCGCTGACCGATTGCCGTATCAATTTGAACTGAACACCAACAGTTTCAAAGCGGGTCAGCACACCCTTGAGTTGCGGGCGTTTAACGCCAAGGGCAAGCAGTTGATCTCGAGGAAAAAGGGTTTTAAGTTGTTGTGATTTTTTAGATTGATATGTGATATATTAATTTATGCCAATCGTCAATCCAATTCCGCTGGCGAAAAGTTTGATGCGCGATGACGTCTATCAAAACCTCAAAACATGGATCGTGCAGGGCGTTCTCGAGCCTGAAGAAAAATTGCGCGACATTGATCTGGCGGCACAACTTGGCGTCTCCAGAACCCCCGTTCGTGAGGCATTGCGGCGACTCGAGGATGAGGGGCTGGTCGAAACCAAACATAATGCTTGGACTCGGGTTTCAGCAGTGCCTTTTAATCTGGCAGAACGAATTTATCCGATCATCAGCACCCTCGAACCCCTGGCGCTCGAGATGGCGTTCGAGAGTTTAACCCCAGAAAATTTTGCGCAAATGCGCGAATTAAACACTGAACTCGAGCAAGCCCTGATTTTGGGTGATGCTCAAAAAGCAGCGTTGGTTGATTCAGCTTTTCATGACGTGTTTATTACGGCTTCACGTAATCCAGAATTGATTGCTATTCTTGGCGGTCTAAAAACCAATCACATTCGCCTCGAGATCACCTACTGGCAAGCTGGGACTCAGGCATTGCAAAGCGTCCAAGAACATGCACGTTTGATTGCGGCGCTTGGACAGGGAAACCTCGAGCAAGCCAAGCGCGAACTGGCATGGAACTGGATTCGGGCGCTTGACCGTTGGAATAAACGCCCCAAATCCTAAACCCTCAACGCTCAAAAGGAGAAACTATGAACCTCGAGAAATTCCCGCGTTACCCGCTGACTTTTGGTCCATCGCCGATTCATCCACTCAAACGCCTGTCCAAACATTTGGGCGTCGAAGTCTGGGCAAAACGCGACGATTGTAACAGCGGTCTGGCATACGGTGGAAACAAAATTCGCAAGCTCGAGTACCTGCTACCAGAAGCTTTGGCACAGGGTTGCGACACGCTGGTTTCAATTGGTGGTGTGCAATCCAACCACACGCGCCAGGTTGCGGCAGTGGCAGCACACGTGGGTTTAAAAGCCCATTTGGTGCAAGAACACTGGGTCAATTGGAACGATTCAGTGTATGACCGCGTGGGCAACATTCAACTCTCGCGCATTCTGGGGGCTAACGTCGAACTGAACCCATCAGGATTTAGCATTGGCGTTCGTGAAAGCTGGGCAAGAGCGCTCGAGTCCGTGCGAGCCAGTGGCGGTAAACCTTACGCGATTCCTGCGGGTGCATCCGATCATCCACTTGGCGGTTTGGGCTTTGTCGGCTTTGCTGGGGAAGTCGCAGCCCAAGAACAAGAGCACAATGTTTTCTTTGACCACGTGGTGGTCTGCTCGGTCACAGGAAGCACCCAAGCTGGCATGATCGTTGGTTTTGCCGCGCAAGACAAAGCCCGTAAAGTGATCGGCATTGATGCCAGCGCCAAACCAATTGAAACCTTTGAACAAGTCCTCAAAATCGCACGTTTTACCGCCGAAGCCGTCGAGTTGGGACGCGACATCACAGCCCAAGACGTGATCCTCGAGACTGCTTATGCCGCACCTGAATACGGTTTGCCGAGTACCGCCACGCTCGATGCAATTCGTTTGTGCGCAAGACTCGAGGGCATGATTACTGACGTGGTATACGAAGGTAAATCCATGCACGGCATGATGAACATGATTCAAACGGGCGCGATTCCCAAAGGTTCAAAAGTGCTATACGTCCATTTGGGTGGCTCGCCAGCGCTCAATGGTTACGCAGGATTATTCGTTTAACTTAGAAAGGACACCCATGAGCGAAGTGATCGCGCTGCTCGAGCAACTGGTCAGCATTGATTCGGTCAATCCCAGCCTTGTGCCTGGTGGCGCGGGAGAATCCGAGATTGCCAAGTTTATTCAATCTTGGCTAAAAGCTCGAGGTTTTGAAACGCATTGGTTAGAATCTGTCCCAGGTCGTCCGAGCGTGGTTGGCATACTAAAAGGTTCTGGTGATGGGAAATCTTTGATGCTAAACGGTCACATTGATACTGTGACGCTTGAGGGGAATCCTGAGGGCATCAATCCTCGAGTCGAAAGTGGCAAAATGTTCGCCAGGGGTGCATACGACATGAAATGCGGTGTTGCCGCCATGATGGTTGCGGCAGCTCGAGCTTCAACCCTAAATTTGCGTGGTGATGTGATCGTGGCGTGTGTCAGCGATGAAGAGTACGCCAGCATCGGTTCGTTTGAACTGGTCAAAACCTTTAAAGCCAATGCCGCCATCGTGACCGAACCCACCGAACTCGAGCTTGTCACGGCACACAAAGGTTTTGTCTGGTTAACGATTGAAACGCACGGTGTTGCCGCGCACGGTTCGCGCCCGCTCGAAGGCGTGGATGCGATTGCGAAAATGGGCAAGGTCTTGGTGGCACTCGAGCAAATGGATTTGAATTTACGCAATAATCTAACGCACGCCTTGCTCGAGAGTGGCAGCGTTCACGCCAGCATTGTTTCTGGTGGGCAAGAACTCTCGAGTTACCCTGCGCACTGCAAACTCGAGGTTGAACGCCGCACGATTCCTGGTGAAACGGCAGCAGTCATCGAACAACAATTTCGCACCATGCTCGAGGCAATCAAAGTCAACGACTCGAGTTTTGAGTACAGCCTAACAATGGGACTCGAGCGCGTACCACACGAAGTTTCAGAGTCTGAAGAAATTGTCCAAACGCTGCTGAAAAATGTCACGACAATTCTCGAGAAAACCCCCAACATTCGCAGCGAAACGTTCTGGACGGATTGCGCGGCACTCTCGAGCGTTGGGATTCCCAGTTTTCTATTCGGTGCGATTGGTGCGGGGGCGCATTCTGCGAGTGAATGGGTGGATTTAAATTCGGTTACACAACTCGAAAAAATTCTTTTTCAGACCATCAAGGAGTTCTGCCAATGAACCACCGAATCAAACTCGAGCACATCCAAACCGCCATGAACGTGATTGACCCCGTTTTTCTAAATACGCCGCAATTTGTCAATGAACCACTCTCGAGCGTTCTGGGTTGCAGGTTGCTGATCAAAATTGAAACGCTCAATCCGATTCGATCTTTCAAAGGTCGCGGTGCAGAATATTACCTCAGTACCCTCGAGACACTTTTACCGCGCCCGAAAATTGTTTGTGCCAGTGCCGGAAATTTTGGTCAGGCGATGGCATTCGCGGCTCGCAAACGCGGTTTTGACCTGACCGTTTATGCCAGCGTCAACGCCAACCCGCTCAAAATCGAACGAATGCGCGACTTGGGCGCAAACGTGATTTTGGCGGGCGAAGATTTTGATGCCGCCAAACAAATCGCCAAACAATTCGCACTCGAGCATTCTGCGCTCATGGTCGAGGACAGTTTGCAAGAAGCCATCACCGAAGGCTCGGGCACAATGGGACTCGAGTTGCTACGAAGTTCAGAACCGCTCGAGATGATACTTGTGCCGCTTGGCAACGGCGCGATGATCAACGGCATTGCAAGATGGGTGAAAGCGCACCGACCACAGATTCAAGTGATTGGTATTTCTGCTAAAGGTGCGGATGCGATGGAACAGTCTTGGCGTCTAAACAAAATCGTGACGCTCGAGAAAATCGACACGATAGCCGACGGGATTGGGGTACGTTTGCCGATTGCCGAAGCGCTAGCGGACATGAAAGGTCTAGTTGATGATGTTTTGCTGGTCGATGACAGCACGATTTTAAAAGCCATGAAATTACTGCATCAACACCTTGGGCTTGTGGTCGAACCTTCGGGCGCGGTCGGTGTTGCCGCGATTCTCGAGCAACCAGAAAAATTTAAAGGCTCGAGTGTGGCAACGATTGTTTGCGGCGGGAATTTAACGGATCAGCAGATGAAATTGTGGCTGTGAAACTCGAGCGTTACGCCATAAAGCCCATAGACAAAACCCAACCACACACGCCAGACTGAAACCCATGACCTTGGCTCGAGTTGCACCGATTGTTTTCGTTTTCTTGTGGAGCACGGGTTATATCGGTGCAAAGTACGGTTTGCCTTTCGCGCTGCCGTTCACGTTTTTGTTGGTTCGCATGGTGCTTGCATCTTTAGCACTCCTCTTGATTGCTCGAGTGTTGAAAACACCTTTTCCAAAATCCTGGCTCGAGGTACGCCATGCGGCAGTGGCAGGTTTGTTGTTGCACGCGGGGTATTTGGGCGGCTTGTTTACAGCAATTCACCTTGGGGTTTCGGCGGGCATCAGTTCAATCATCGTCAACCTTCAACCTGTGCTGGTCTCGAGCCTTGCCGCAAAAGTTTTGGGCGACACCGTAACGGCGCGTCAATGGTTTGGTTTGACGCTGGGTTTTGTGGGCGTGTTACTGGCAGTTTCCGAGAAATTTTTTGCTGCCTCTCAAAACCCTATCAACCCTTGGGGACTTGTGGCTTGTGTGGTGGCGCTTCTCTCGAGCACGGTTGGAACGATTTACCAGAAACGCAACGCGACAGGAATTCCGCTTGTGACAGGAACGATTGTGCAGTACATTGCGGCTGGTTTGGTGTTCGCAGTATTGGCGTTCACGCTCGAGCCTGTCAGCATCAATTGGACTGGGCAATTTGTGTTCGCACTTTCATGGTTCGTGCTGGTAATTAGCATTGGCGCGATTTTGCTTCTAATGTGGCTGATTCGCCAAACTTCCGCCAGCAGCGTCTCGAGTTTGTTTTATCTTGTGCCACCCTTAACCGCACTCGAGGCGTATTTTTTGTTTGGTGAGCGCCTTGGGGTGGCTGCGTTGCTGGGTTTGGTGTTGTGCGCCGTGGCTGTCGCGTTGGTGGTCGGTGCGCCCAAAGCCAAAGCCTGATTACTCTTCTCGAATATTTGCCACAGTCCCGCCCGTCATCTGCTCGAGGTGCGCAGGGTTCAGTTCAAACAAACTGTTCGGGTGTCCTGCTGCCGCCCAAATGCTGCCAAGCTCGAGCAAGTCCTGGTCTATCACCACCACGGGTTGCACGGCATGACCGACGGGTGGAATGCCGCCTATCGCAAAACCTGTGCTCGAGCGAACAAAATCTGGGGTGGCTCGAGAAATACTTTCACCGATGATGCTGGTCAGTTTGGTTTCACTGACACGGTTTGAACCCGATGCGATCACCAACACGGGCTTGCCAGATTCGGAGGTAAAAATTAGGCTTTTGGCAATTTGCGCGACCTTGCAACCCACAACGTCGGCGGCTTGTTGCACTGTTTTGACTGGGACTTCGAGTTCAAAGACTTGATGCTGGAGCTTGAAAGTATCGAGCACACCTTGGACTTTTTGCGAACTGGCACTGAGGGGTTTCATACTTCAAGAATATCAAATGCTCAACTCGAGCATCAGTCATATTTGTGATACGGTCAAAGCACAAGAATTTTCAAAAACTCGAGGCAAAATATGAATGTCAAATCGCTGGCTTGGCTCGGAGTTCGTACCGTCAACGCGGCGGCAATGTCGGCTTTTTACCGCGATGTTTTGGGGCTTGAAGTCTTGCAAGAACAGTCTGATGGCGCTCGGTATGCCTTGGCTGATGGAACTGAAGTTCATGTTTATGATGATGCCGACGCCTTCCATGAATTCTTTGGAACTGCGCCCGTCATTGGGTTTTTTGTTGATTCTTTTGCCGCCACCCAACAGCGCATGACTCGAGCAGGAATTGAATTCTTGTACCCAGAACCGCAGCGTCATGCAGGCAAGGCTTGGCAGCATTTTCGCGCCCCTGACGGCAATATTTACGAAATTATTGGCGTTGACGATTTGGATGCTTTTAAAGAATAAATTCTGGCAGCATTTCACAACTCGAGCCTTTGTTGACATGAATTCATCAAAGGCAACTAGAATAACAAGCATGAAAACAGCACTGATAATCTCGTTCGGAGCGGCGTGTCTATTAGGTGCAGCGATACTGACCACCAGCTTGGCACAAAATCGCACCGATGCCTCGAGCTTTCGCAATCCCGCACCTGGGCAATTGCGAGGTATTTGGGTGGATGCTTTCGGACCTGGTTTGCGTTCGCCGCAAGAAATAGATCAACTCGTTGCCAACGTCCAAACCATGAGGCTGAATGCAATTTTTGCTCAAGTAGGACGGCGCGGCGATTGTTACTGCAACAATGCCAGTATGCCCAGAACGCAAGACCCAGCCGTGCCAGCAGGTTTTGACCCTCTGGCATACTTGCTCGAGAAAGCGCATGGTGCTGGCATTCAAGTTCATGCCTGGATTATTACGACCTCAATTCACAATGACACCAAAGCGCCGCTTGATCCAAATCATGTTTTTAACACGCACGGTTTGACCAAAACGGGGCGCGACAATTGGTTGATGGTTCGCAGTGACGGCATCACTCGAGCGGGCAACGATTTTTTGCTTGACCCTGGGCATCCCGACGCCGCCGAGTACATCACGAAAATGTACACCAGCGTGGTGCAAAATTACGCGGTGGACGGGATTCAATTTGATCGTGTGCGTTACCCAGATCAGAACATCAAGCCTCTCGAGCCAAGTTGGGGATATAACCCAGTGGCGCTTGAGCGTTTCCGTATGGCAACAGGACGGTCTGACACGCCTGTTGCCACCGATTCTGAATGGATGACATGGCGACGCGATCAAGTCTCTAACTTGGTGCGGCGAACGTATCTCGAGGTTAAGAAAATTCGTCCCAGCGTTTGGGTCAGTGCGGCGACCATCACTTACGGCGCTGGACCTGCGAACATGCTGGAGTTTATGAAATCACGAACCTACAGCGAGGTGCTGCAAGACTGGGCGGGTTGGGTCAAGAATGGTTTTTTGGATTTGAACATTCCCATGAATTACAAACGCAACCATGTTCCAGACCAAGCCAAATGGTTTGACCAATGGAACACTTTTGCCAAACAGGTTCGCGGCTCAAAGTACGTTGCGGTTGGAACAGCGATTTATCTCAATTCGCAGGAGGGCAGTGTCGCACAGGCAAAATTGGCGCTCGAGACGGCTGGTTTGGACGGTTGGGTGGCGTACAGTTACCGCACCACCGACGAGAATGTCAACGCGGGTAAAGCCGTGGTTGACGAGGTTCGACCACAATTAACCAGCAAACTCAACTCGAGCGTTTTTGCGCAGCCCGCAAGTTGGAGCGCAGCGCCAGTCAATCATTTTTCTGCCATCAGTGGTCGTGTATTGCAAAATGGCGTGCCTGCCGATGCGGTCAATGTCGAATTGTTCGCGGGTGATCGTGCGATTCGACGTGTCAAAACCGATGCCAATGGTTACTTTGGTTTTGGCATCGTTCCAACGGGGCAACTCGAGTTGCGTACTTTAGACCTTCGCAAATCGCTCGAGGTGAAGTTGGGTGAGGTGACCGATGTTGGCGAGATCAAGTGAGTCAATACTGCAACTCGAGAGGTTGCCATGAACCGTCTTAAGATCATTCTGTTGGCGGTTTGTGCCTGGTCACTGCTTGGTTTAGTGCCGTCATTCGGCAGCGCCAAGCCTCAGTGTGGGAATTTTTTGAAATTACTTTCCAAACAACCCAAAACCCTTTCGTTTCTCGAGTGCAAAAATGGACATTCGGCTCAAATCAAGGTTTTACGGGCAACATATCGGGTTGCAGGGATTCATGCCGCCAGTATAGAAGATTATTTTGTCAAATACACCAGAATGCAAAGACTCAAGTTTGTGTGTTGTATTTGGGAAACCGTGCCTGACAAAGCAGGAAATCGTTACGGGTATTTGAAAAGCCAATTCGAGTTTGATTTTGAGATTGACATGGGATCAGGTGAAACGGTTTACAATAAGCGCACCGCTTGGAACAAGATTCCCTGGTTTTACGTCACCGTCGAATTGCCGCTCGAGTCCCCTTAAAGTTGCCGTCAAATGCTCAACTCGAGGATCAACCGCTCGAGCGTGACCCTTGGGTCAAGTCCGCTTTTCATGCCAACATCGGCGTTCAGTAAATACTCGAGATCGGTTTTAAGTTTGCGCTCGTTCAATTTTTTGGCGGCAAACAAGGCTTTTTCGGCTCGAAACGGGTGAACGCTCAGGGCTTTGCCCGCCTCGTCTTTGCTCAGCATCGGGTCGCGTTCGCGCAGCGCAAAAGCCCTCGCCAGTAGGTTGTACTGCGCTTGAATCCCGCCCAGCAGTTTGAACGGGTCTTCGCCAGCGTTTAACAGCCGCTCGAGGTGTTCGCTTGCCTCGAGTGGTTTTTTGGCGGCAATGGCATCTTGTACGGCAAAGATCGTGGTCGGCGGCAAATGGTTGACCACGCGGCGCACAGTTTCGGCGTCAATTTTGCCTTCCAGCAAACTCAGTTTCTCGAGTTCACTGGCAATGGCGGGTGGATCGTCGGGGAAAATTTCGGACAGCATTTTGGCGGCGTCTGGGGCTAGCTCGAGTTTCATTTTTTTGGCTCGGGTGGCAATCCAGGCGATCAACGCGCCTTTTAAGGGCGTAGGGAGTATTTGCAATTCTGCACCAATTTTTTCGTAATGCTTGGCTCGAGCCTCCTGCGCCTTTTTCTTGCGGGTTTGTTCGCTGCTGGTCTCAGTGCTCGTCCAATTTTCGGGATCGAGCACGATTGCTACGGCATCTGAAGCGCTCGAGATCAGTTCAATGATCGGTTTGTACTCCTTAACGCCCAGCATGTTCACGACCAGTGCCGCAGGTCCAAACAAACCACCCTGCAAATGCCCACTGATTCCTGCTTCAGTGACATCTTCACCCTCGAGCCAGGGCACGTCGCGGGGTTGAAAGCCGCATTTTTTGAGGGTATCTCGAGCGGTTTCGTCGAGTAAAAAATGGTTGCCAACCAGAACGATCATGGCTTTAGTTTACGCTGCTTTTGATGGCTCGAGAAGCCTATGATCAAAGCTTCAAGCCCGATTTCAAAACCGCCCTTGGGTCCGCTTTTGCCAAATTGCCCGGTGCGTTCGAGGCTGCAAAAGCCGTGCAGGTACGCCCAGAATGCCACGCTGGCGGCGGTATCGTCTGGTTTACCTGTTACGTTGCCGACAATCTCGAGGATCGTATTCCAGAGCTTTTTGGCTGCCCCTGTGCTTGGTGCGCCGCCTGGGGCGTTCATCAAGTCGTACAGGTACGGGTGTGCTCGAGCAAATTTAAGGCTCGCATTGGCGGCTTTTCGCATAACTTCTATCGGTTCTTGGTTGAGACTTGCTTTCTCGAGCGCCGCTTGCAGCATTTCTGAGCCGCGCATTTTGAGGGCAGTCTCGAGGGCGGCTTTGTCTGGGTAATGACGGTACAAACTGGGGGCTTTCATCTCGAGGGCTGTCGCCAGGTTTCGCATTGATAGTGCTTCAGGTCCATCACGCTCGAGCATTTCGAGGGCTGCGTTAAGAATGCTTTCGGGATCGGTTTTGGCGGGGAACGGCATATGAACAGTGTAAGTCTTGACAAATCAAAATGCAAGACGTACATTGTTCGCATTCAAAACAAACACCGTTCGTTTTGAAAACAAAGAGGTGAAACCCATGAACCAAAACCCAGCAACCCAAAGCCTCAACCCAAGCCTCTACCTGCGCCTCGAGAGTGCCGCTGTACTGGCAGTTTGTATCGTAGCCTTAATTCACCTCGGTTGCCCTTGGTGGTTGGCAGCCGTGCTGTTCTTCACGCCAGATTTCGCCATGCTCGGCTATTTGGTCAACCCCAAAGTTGGCGCAATCAGTTACAACCTCGCGCACTTTCAAGTGCTCGCCATAGGGCTTACCGCATTCGGTTTAATCTCGAGCCTACCGACAGCAACCTTCATCGGTTTGATCTGGCTGGCACACATCGAATTTGACCGCACTTTCGGTTACGGTCTTAAAAACTCGAGCTTTAACGACACCCACCTTGGACGCATTGGCAAGTGATTGCCGCTTGAAAATTCCCAACCATCTGCGTCTCGAGAACCCAAAATCTTATCGTGGGTTTTGTAGGGTGCGCCGTGCGCACCGTCTTTCAAGCGTTGGTGCGCGAGGCGCACCCTACTACCGCGTCCAGCTTATTGTGGTGGGCATCTCGAGCTTCAAAACGTGTGCTGTACGAAAATCTAACCCACCAAATTAAGGCAGACACACCCTACCAGAGCAAGACTTGTTGAGGAATTAAATCTCGAGTGGCGTTCCACTGGCTGACGGTGCAAGTTTCAGTTCCTCGAGCGTCGCAAAAGAGGTTTGCGTTCCAGTTCGTGTGACACTAACCGCCGCTGCCGCATTGGCAAATTCAATCGCATTTGGCATGGCAAGACCACGTGATAACGCGCTGACCAGAGCACCAATAAACGCATCTCCAGCGCCAGTTGAATCAATGGCTTTGACCACTCGAGGTTGATGATGCACCGCTTTTTCGGGTGTGACATGCAGCGCCCCGCGTTCGCCCAGCGTTACGATCACCTCTTTTGCACCAGCCGCAATTAAATCTTTCGCTGCATCCCTAGCTTCTAAAACGCTGGTGACGGGTTTTCCAGTCAGCAACTCGAGTTCGGTTTCGTTGGGCAAAATCAAATCTGTGACCTCGAGCAAACCTGGCAGCAATACGGCGGCGGGCGCAGGATTCAGAATGGTTTTCACCCCTGCGGCTCGAGCAATCTTGAAAGCTTCAAGCACGGTTTCTTGTTTGATCTCGAGTTGGCAGATCACGAATTTGGCGTGCTCGAGAAGCTCCTTTGCGGGTTTGAGATCGCTGGGTAAAAGTTTGGCATTTGCGCCAGAGACAATCACAATAAAATTTTGACCATCGGAATTCACAAAAATTGGTGCAACCCCGCTTGGTACGCCCTCAAGCTGCATCACAAAGCTGGCATCCACGTTTTGGGTTTTGAAATTCTCGAGGGTTTGCGTACCAAAACCGTCCATACCGAGCCTAGCAATCATCGACACTCGGGCACCTAATTTCGCGGCTGCCACAGCTTGATTCGCGCCTTTACCGCCAAAACCTTGCTTAAAATCTGTGCCTTCAATGGTTTCGCCAACTTTTGGAAAACGATTTGTGTAGGTAATCAAATCAACATTGCACGAACCAACCACTACGATCTCTCTCTGCTCGAGGTTCACGCGTCACCCTCGCCCGCGTGAATGCTGCGCCCAATCCAACCTGCGGTTAAGACAAGATTGGCGTACGGTGTAAAATCACCTGTGCGAATATGAACTTTGGCGCGTTCGGCGAGCGGTTTGAAGCCGTCGTAATGCGGCAGCGCCTCGAGTGGAATATTGCCTGCCAAGGCTTTTAAACGCTCATGAAATTTCGGACTGGCGGAAAGTTGCTCTTCGGCAAAACTAATTTTTTCAAATAAGCCCTCGCTCAGTAAAATCTCGAGAATCTGAGTGACAGTCGGCAGGTCTGGTGCGAGTGCCAGTTCCACACGGCGGACAAACGGGGCAACTGGCAATCCAGCATCGGAAATCACGATCAAATCCAGATGCCCGAGACTGGCGATCACATCGGAAAGTTCACGGTTTAAAATGCCCGTTTTCTTCATGACAATCCTCTAAATTCTTGAGTCGGTAGTCTAGCTCGAGCAACCTCAAACATCATAAGCATAATACGTGCCACTCCACAGTCTTTTAGCAAAATCAACACTAATGCAGCGTCGGATTAAAGAGTATGGTAGGTAATGCCTAAAAAGACTTACCTTGTAAAACTCACTAAAAAACAACGTCGTGAACTCCAACACCTCACCCACAAAGGAACTGCCACCCCACGCACCGTGAAACGCGCCAGAAT
>JANMUC010000149.1:0-16679 GCA_031391225.1 Deinococcales bacterium | reverse complement strand
AACACATGATCGCCAACCTCGAGAAAGCCCATTTTCTGGTAAAAACGTTGCGCTTTTGGGTTGTGCTCCCAGACGCCCAGCCAGATTTGATCGGCTTTTTTTGAGCCGACATGTTCGAGCGCAGTATCCATTAAAGCGCTGGCAATGCCTTTCCCGTGCCAAGCTGAATCGACGTAAAAGCGCTTGATTTCGACTGGTTTTGAAGCCGCGATATAATTTGGGGCGGGCAGCCAGCTCAGTTGCGCGTAGGCAATCAAATCGTTTTCAAATTCGCAAACCAAGGTATCAATGTTGGGGTCAAGAAGTTCTCGAGTTTGAATCTGGGGAGTGTAGGTGTCTGTGCAGTGCTGATCCATGTCAGCGGCGCTGTTGTCAGCCCCAAAGGTATCCCTGAAGGTTTTCTCGGCAAGTCTTGCTAGCGCATCTGCATCGTTTAATTCAGCTTTACGAATGAACCACATGCCCGTATTTTAGCGCATTCAAGCCTTGGGAATATTTTGCGCTCGACCCAAATCGATGCCGAACACCACCGTCAACCCGCCGCCAGGGGTGTCCTCGAGCCGCAATGTACCGTCAGAAATCTCGAGAATTCGTTTGACCATCGCCAAGCCCACGCCCGTTCCTTCGACGTTGGGATTGAGCCTCGAGAATAAATCCAAGGCTTTGGTCTTTAAGGCGTTTGGAATGCCTGGTCCGTTGTCAACCACGCTAAACTCGAGGCTGGTGGCGGTTTTTTCCCAGTTGATTTGAATGTCGCTGTTCGGTTTGGTGAATTTCACGGCGTTACCGATTAAATTGGCAAAAAGTTGGTAGAGGCGTTCTGGCGAGAAGGTCAGGATTGGAAACTGGGGCGGTTGAATGATGGTCAAGTTTTTGGCGGCTATTTTGCCTTCGAGTTCTTGCAACACCACCGCAATCACCTTGTCAACCTCGACGGCATCAAGGGTTTCGTCTATGCGTCCAATTCTGGAAAGCTCCAATAAACCGTTGACCAGGGCGGTCATGGTGTTGACGTTGGCGCGAAGCCTCGAGACAAAAAACTCGAGTTCGCTGGTATCGCCCTCTTTTAAGCTTTCCTCGAGCAGGGTGCTCATGCCCTCCAGGCTGACCATTGGGGCTTTCAGATCGTGCGAGACGCTGTAAACAAAGGATTCCATCTCGGCGCTCTTTTCTTCCAGGGCACGGTTTCGGGCTTCGAGTTCGGCGCGGGTGTTGGCACGCTCGAGCGCCAGCCCAATCGTGGCGGCGGCTCGAGCCATCAGGTCGCGTTCGCCGGCTCGCCATTCGCCGGTTTCGGTTTCGCGCCCGACGGACAGCAGCGCAATCACCTGACCGTCCTCGGCTTTGACGGGTTCGATGCCGACACTGACGCGTCTCGAGCGCATGTCTTCGATCAGTTGGTCGTTGTAGGTGGTGTCGTACCAGGCTTTACGGGTTTCGACGATTTGTTTGGAAAGAACGGTGTTGCTGATTGGCACGCCAGGTTTTTGAAAATATCCGCTGTAGGCTTCGGGCAAATCGCCGTGAATGCCCATTGACTGCAAGAACACCTTGCCGTCCTGATGCTCGAGTTTGAGAATAATAATGTTTTTGGCGTTTAAAGCTGGCGACAGCAGGCGCATGGCGGTTTCGGCGACCTCCTCGGCGGTCTGGACGGTTTGCAGGGCGTCCGACAAGCCCGCCAACAGTTCGGCTCTGGCTCTGGCTTGATGCAGTCGCTCGCGCACACCTGCCCGTTCGAGTGCCAAACCCACCGTGGCGGCGGCTCGAGCCAGCAAATCTTTTTCGGTGAGACGCCAATCACCCAGCAAGGCATCGCGCCCGACGCTGAAAATTGCCACAATTTTGCCTTCAGAATCCCGAATCGGCTCGAGTCCCAAACTGACTTTGGCGCTGCCGCCAGAATCGTAAAACGCGTTGTTGGATTCAAGCACCACTTTGGTCAAACGGGTTTGCTCGAGCTGCACGCCACGGTTTAGAAAATGCTGCTCGTAGCCTTTGGGCAGATCGCCCCAAGCGCCCGTGACGCGCAATTGCAATTTGCCGCGCTGCTCGTCGAGCTTGAGGGTAAAAATGTTGGTGGCGTGCAAGGTCGGACCCAGCAGACGCATGGCGGTTTGCGCCACATCATCGGCGGTCTGGGCGCTTTGCAAGGCGTCCGAGAGCGCTGCCAGAAACTCGGCACGCGCCCGAGCCTCAAACAGCGCTTCGGTGGTATGAATTCGCTCGAGCGAGACTGCAATGGTGCGACCTGCGGCTGCCAGCAAGTGTTTCTCGGCTTCGCTCCAAGGGCGCTCGCGGGCTGGACGCAACGCTGCCAGGGCGCGGTTGCCAGCAATCAAATTCAAGTGTGATGGCAAAATCGGAATGATTGCCACGGACCGAATGCCCGCCTTCAACCATTGGCGAATGGGCGTCTGAGTGACGGCATAATCGTCAAGGAAGCTCGGGTCGCTCGAGTGCATTGCCTTCAGCAACGTTCGGTCATCAATTTTATGCCAGGCGTTTAAGTCTGCGGACTGGGCAATGGCTTCGTGTCCTTCAAAATCTTCAAACCGTAAGTTCTGATCTTCCAAGACCGCAAAGCCAAGACTTGCGCCCGCAAAATAGGGTCGCAAGACCTCGAGTGCCGCGCGTTCCAAATCCCTGGCATTCTGAACGCCCTCAAGCAACCTCGAGAGTGCCAAGAGGGCGCTGGCTTCTGGCGTTTGGATGGTTTCTTGACTTAACAAACGCTCGATCGGAATGGTCACGACGCGGGCGGTGGCAATCAAGGCGTAACGGCGTGACGGAGTGAAGGCTCGAGCCTCACCAACCCGACCCATTGCCAAAATGCCAAAGGTGCCGGCGGCGTTGGTCAACGGCAACAATGCCAAACTCGAGGTTGGAATGCGTTTGAAAAGCTGATTTCCAGGGCTGTACTCGAGGTCATCGATAAACAGGGCGTGCGAGGTGTCAAAGACTGTCCAGATGTCGTCGTTGGAACGATCAAACGACCCGATTCGGTTTTTGATGCCCAGCGCAGCCCCCTGCCCAAATGCCGAAAGCAACTCGAGTTTGATGCCCTCGAGTGCGTACAGTGCGACAAAGTCCACGTCAAAAACGTCATGGATTCCAGCCAGCAATTCTTCTAAAAGCACGTCCAGAGCGGGGCTGGAAATCAGCAGTGCCGTAAAACGCTCGAGCAAACTGGCGGGCAGTCGAACCTCGAGGTTTTCGCTGTCTGACTCGGCAAAATGCTCAATCCTTGCCGAAAATTCTGGCATGAGCGCTTGGTTTTGTTTTGAGCGCTTCATGGCAATTTACAGACTAACCCAACACTCACAATTGTTTGTGAAATCGCGTTTTTTTGACGTTTCAGACGTAAAAGATTGGCTAGCATCATTTTCATTTTTATTTCAGGCATCGAAGCTGACATTGGCAATTTCAAAAATGCGTTATCGTAAACAACTATGGCAATAGACCTGATGCTGATTGTGGCGCACCCCGACGACGAATGCTACGGCACTGGCGGCACGTTTGCCGAATACGCCTCCACAGGAAGAGAGACTGGACTGATCACCCTGACAAGGGGCAAATCGGGGCGTTCCTTAGAGCTTTGCCTCCAGGAAGACCTGCCAGAATTCCGTGCCAAAGAATTGCTCGAGAGCGTCAAACACCTCGGCATCAAACACTTCTCGCATTATGATTACCCTGACGCCGCTCCCGTGTCTCGAGCTGAACAGTACGTCACCAGCATTCCCGGAACGTTTGTGGGTGGCTTGCAAGACATTCCTCGCGCCGAAGTCGTAGCTCGGGTTACCAAAGAACTCGAGGCACTGCGTCCCAAAGTCTTGATGGGTTTTGCCCCCGACGGTGGCAACCGTCACCCAGACCATATTGCCAGCCACCAGATCATGATGGCGGCGCTTCAAAACACCGATTTGCTCGAGACGGGCACGCGACTTTATTACTTCGCCTCGCCCACGTTGTTAAACCCAGACTGGGCAGATACCTTTGTGCCAGCCACCCACCACCGCGATGTCCGCGATTACCTGCCGCAAAAACTGCGTGCCATTGCCTCGCACCGAACGCAGGCGCTTTCCACCATCGGTTTTCTCTCGAGGATGGCAGAACGCATCGTCACCGAAACCTTCAGGCGGGTGCATCCTGTTTGGGACGCGGTTGATCGCGGGTCAGATTTGTAAACTTAAGTCTTGGCGTTTTGTGCCTAGACAAGAAACAGGAATTAAACGTTTGGAACACGGTATCCTAAAAACCAATGAGTAGTTTCCCAAGTGAACTCGAGATTACCCCCCTCGAGCATCCGATCAACGCGACCGTCACGCCGCCAGGTTCTAAGTCGTACACCAACCGTGCCTTACCAATCGCGACACTGGCGAACGGCTCGAGTTTATTGACGGGCGCATTGTTTTCCGATGACACGCATTACATGACCCAGGCGCTACTCGAGCTCGGTTTTGCAGTCGCCAGCGACGAAGAGAGCAATTCTTTTTCGGTGCAAGGTTTAAACGGAAAAATCCCGAGTGACGCGGCAAACGTTTTTATTGGAAATTCTGGCACAACCGCAAGATTCTTAACGCCCCTGATGGCACTCGGACATGGCACCTTCGAGCTTGATGGCGTGCCAGCCATGCAAAAACGCCCAATTCAACCGCTGCTCGATGCCTTGAACACCTTGGGCGCTCGAGCTTCAAGCATTCAAAACACGGGTTGCCCGCCAATTCGGATTGAAGCCAGCGGCTTGCGCGGCGGCAACGTAAAAATGCGCGGCGACTTAACCAGCCAAGTTTTCAGCGCTCTCTTGATGAGCGCCCCGTACTTTGAGAACGGCATTACACTCGAGGTTGAAGGCGAACTCGTCTCCAAACCGTATCTCGAGGTCACAGCCCAAACCATGAAAGCTTTTGGAATTGAACTCGAGATTCAAAACTTCGAGCGTTTTATCGTCAAACCAGGCGAGTACAGCGCCACCAATTACGCCGTCGAACCCGACGCCAGTGCCGCCAGTTACTTCTTCGCCGCCGCCGCCATCACAGGTGGGCGCGTGGTCGTCCCAGGACTCGGACGGAACAGCCTGCAAGGTGATCTCAACTTTGTGCGCGTGCTCAAGCAAATGGGTTGCACGGTCAATCAGACTGCCACGCAAACCGAAGTCATCGGCACAACAGACTTGCGCGGCGTCGAAATTGACATGAGCCAAATCTCGGACACCGCCCAAACGCTGGCAGCCGTCGCGCCGTTCGCCTCGAGTCCAACCCGCATGACCGGCATTGGCTTTATCCGCCGCAAAGAAACAGACCGCATTGGCGCTGTCGTGCGCGAATTGCAACGCCTGGGCATCAACGCCATCGAAGAGGATGACGGCATGATCATTCACCCAGGCGCACCCAAACCCGCCCGCATCGAAACCTACGACGATCACCGCATGGCAATGAGTTTTGCGGTGCTGGGATTACGGGCGAAAGGCGTCACGATTCTCGAGCCTGGCTGCGTCACGAAAACCTTCCCCAAGTTTTTTGAAGTGCTCGAGACTCTGCGTTAACATAAATTTCTATGGCTGACATCAATGACAAAGAACTCGCAGTGCTGCTTGCCAAGCGAATGAACACCGATGAAACCACGGCTCGAGCTTGGATGGACGGCGTGTTTGAAGAAATCTACGAGCAATTCCAAGACCGACGAGGGGTTAGCATTCGCAATTTTGGACGTTTTTTTCTGCGATCCGGCGCAAGCACTTGGGTCTTCAAATTTACGCCAGCACAACGGTTAAAAGCGTTGTTTGGCTGGTCAAATACCTACAAGGGTTAACTACACTCGAGTTGTAAACCAGTACAGCTCGAGTTTTTTGCTATTTGATGCCGCATTTCTTCCATTCCCAACTGCTCAAACTCAGTTTTTGCTGCAAATCTTGATACACCACCGCCTCGCTACTGCGAACACCCGCGCCAAGTTTTGTTTTGATGCACACGCGAAAATTGAGTCCAGCCACCACTTGCACTTCGGCTTTGGCAATCTCGAGGAGTGCATAAGCCCGTTTGCCAGTTCGTTTGAGTTTGGTATTTTCCGCACTGACCGCAAATTTTGCCGCCGCCATCACTTGCGGGTCTTTGACATCCGCCGTTCCGTATCCACCAGCAATCTGCGCCAAAGCGCCACCAAAAAACACGATTCCCACCGCGAGCCACGAAAGTTTTTTCACTCTTGCAGTCTAAGGGTTTTTACTTTCAAAATTCTGACGCCCGCCCTCACCATTGATTGGCTTCCGTATGACGCAATGGACGTACCCGCAACCAAGCTCGAGTTGCCAAAATCAGCACTGCCAGAATTGGGATCAGTCCAAGCGGTTGGGTGAGCGCCACCGACGGACCCGCTGGGCGTTCCAGCACCTCGAGTTTAAGGTTTCCAACGCCCTTTCCTTGCTTGCCGTTGATCGTGAACTCGAGATTCCAAGTACCTTTTTTGGGAATTGAAATCAGGTCGTAACCCCAGATGCTACGGTTTTTGGTGAAACGCACCAAATCTTGACCGATGGTGTCTTTTGAATTGACCAAACTAAATTTGGTCGTGCCAGATTTACCAGCGATACCGCCAACAGGCGTGAACGTGATGTCCAAAGACCGCTCGGCTTGAAGTGGAAACTGCGAAAAACCAACCTCGAGTTGATACGGTCCAACTTGAACCATTTCGCGGTGTTTGATGATTTCTTCTGCAAAACCAGCATTGGCAATAAACGCCAAAACGACAATCAAAACTCGAGTCAACCATTTCATGATTGCACGCTCTGGAATTGCACGTCCTGGACTTGCTCGAGTTCCGTGTTGGCGTGACGCGCCACGACACCCAACTGCCAACCCAGCCAGCCTCCCACAGCACCCAAAAGTGCAACGCCAGTCAGACCAATCGGGAAGGATTGAACAAATTGCATCAGCAGCAAATCAATGTAAAAAAATGGTGCGCCCAAACCTCCAGCCAGCAACACACTCGGAATCACGCGCCAATTTTTAGATCTGGCAAACACCAAAATTGCGCTCGAGATCAGCCCTGCAAGCGGCAGCAGCATTGGCATCAGGTACGGAATGGTTGGAATGCCAGACGGTTGATCGCGCAATTCTAAACCCAAGAAATTGGCGTAGCCCGAGGTAATGATCGGAAAGACAAACCAGCACAAATAGCGAAACGCGGCAAACACCAAGGTCATGACAAAAAGCATCCAGGGTTTGCGCGTGACGGACGCGACAAACAATATGCCGAGCGGTAAAAGGAGCGCTGGAAACAAGAACAATCCAATCTCGAGGTTAAATTCTGAAAAGTTCATTTGCACGAATGGCAGTGTGAAACCCAGTGCCAATGCGGTCGCAACCACAAATGCCCCTGTTTTGGTTTCGCGTCCCTGAATGAACACCAGCACGCAACCAACAACAGCCATGATGTAACTGAAAATCAACCCCATGTGCGGCGGTGAACTGATCGAAACATCAAACCCAAACAAGCTGTGCCAATACTGATCGAACAAACCAAAACTTAAAAAACCTGCCGCGCCAAAACCACCGACGATAAAACCGATTGGCGCGTAAAACATGCCGCCCAAAATCGGGACCATGCCAGGGAGTTTGCGGGTTTCTCGAGCGGCAAAAGTGGAAAGCAAAACCACAGTCAAGCAGGCAAAACCGCTGAGCGCCGCCCCAAAGTACAAAATGCTGTGCGGCAACGTCCAGAAGGTATCAGGTCCGACATCGGAATGCCATTGGACATCCCAGCCCAAACCAAAAAAAGTGGCGAACACGCCCAGCAAAAACAGACCAGCACCAATGCTTTGAAACCGTGGAAACTCGAGTGATGAAATTGGAGTCCGGTTGAACGTGCTTGCAGCCATAAAAACCTCCTGAAGCCCCGAGAAACCTCGAGATGCAAGGAGTTTAAAATTCAAGCTCGAAGTTTGAGCAAACACGAATCGAAGATTGTGCAAAGAAACGATTAACAACTCGAGACGCTGAAATTTTGTTTTCAAGAATCGGTTATCTTTTGGCTTCGATCTGCATGATCTCGAGATGCCACAAACCCAAAGCTTTGGCGCGTCTAACGGCAGATTTTACTTGTCCAGCCCGAATCGCCGCCATAAACGCCTCGTCTTGCGAAAGGGTCGTTAACACCCAAAAATCGCCCCAGACTTCCAAACCCCAAGACTGGCGCATCTGATGGCTTGCAACCTCCCAGATGCTCACGCCTAAATCCTCGAGCGGCGCGACGTAGTGGCTCAGACCATCGGTGGCAGGATTGACTTTGACCGCCTTCTTGTACTCCAAACGCTCTGAGCGGTTTAAATGATCGAGCGTGCCAACCTTGCAGTAATCGGCGCTTAAAGCGCTGAAGGTATCGCGGCAACGCCCAGGGCGTGCCTCGTAAGCCCCACAAGCCCCAGTTGCACGGTCAAGCAACGGGCAGAACCCGACCTGTTCACGATGCCGCGCAAAGTATTGATCCCAATTGCTCGCAGTGCGGGCATTCTCGAGCACCTTATGCGCATGGGTTTGCATGGCTTCCAACTGTTCGCTCGAGAGTTGAGACACGGTCAATAACGCCTCGGCAAGACTGACCCGAATCGGAAAATTACAGCAATGAAAACAACCAGATTGGCAGTGAATTTTCCCGCCCTGACGCGTAAAACCTTCAATCCAAGCGCTCGAGGCACGATTAAAAATCGAGTACGCTCGAGACACCGCCATTAAAAGTTCTTGATCTGGGTGAATGGGGGAGACTGGCATTGGTGCTGTTCACGATAGCCTTTGCTGCTCCGAAAGTCCAAGACCTTGCCTCTCGAGACAGGATCAAAAGCCTATTCCCACATTTTGTTATTGATTACCCGTGCCTCACAGGGCGCAGCAAGCAGTGCCCCTACTGAATTGGATCATGTCAAGATGCTCGAGATGATCAAAACCATTGTTTTCGACGCTGACGGTGTGATCGTGCGCCCCAAAACGTTTTTTGTAACTCGAGCATTGGAATTGTACGGTATTCCAAAACAAGAATTTATGGCGTTCATTCACGGGCAGTTTAAACGATGTACCACGGGTGAACTCGCGCTTTTGGATATTCTGCCCGAATATCTCGAGAAGTGGAACGTGCCAGTTGAATCTCAAGCTTTTGTACGGCAATGGGTCGAACATGAACACCATATTGACGTTGCGTTGCTCGAGCAAATCCAAGCTTTTCGCGCCGACGGAATCCCGTGTTATCTCGGCACAAATCAAGAACGCAACCGAGCCAATTACATGAAACTCGAGATGGGATTTAACAGTTCGCTGGACGGTGTTTTCGCCTCGAGCGACCTTGGCTTTCGCAAGCCAGACCTCG
The DNA here is from genome assembly GCA_031391225.1 of Deinococcales bacterium. Lineage (GTDB taxonomy): Bacteria > Deinococcota > Deinococci > Deinococcales > JAAFIG01 > JANXTZ01. Next base: position 7,325 of record JANMUC010000149.1, on the reverse strand, counting down.
GGTTTTACCAATCCTTGCAAAACAAAATTCAGCTTTCCGCATCAGAGATTATATTTTGGGACGATTCACTCGAGAATGTCAGTGCGGCTCGAGAAGCGGGTTGGAAGGCTGAGGTTTTCACAAATCTTCAAGCCTTTAACCAAACCATAAAAAAATACGGCATCTAAACCTCGAGCCACAAGATTTATTCAACCATGTCCACCTGACGCTCCAAACGGATTGTGCCTTCAAAACGATACGTCGAAGTGATTTTACCGATCACAAAAATATAGGTGTAAACCACATTGGTCACCTGCTGGTATTCCTCATGCAGCAAACGACCATCATCAGTAAAGCTGATTTTTCCGATCCCGACGGCTGGCATCAGTTTAAAGAAAATCTTGGTGCCGTACTGGTTGATGGTTTTGGAAACCAAAGTTGACTGAGCACTGACATCAAAAAGAAAGTGGTTGTCCGCATCTCGACCCGAAAATTTGTAAGTCGAAGTCAAATTGATGTCCGGATCAAGCTCACCCAGAGCCTTGGCGGGAGGCAGGGCAACATCCTGACCCAATTCGAGGTCTAAACCGTACAGACGCGCAATCCGAGCGTTACGGTTTTTTTCTTCACCAATTTGTTGAGATTGAAAAATAGTTGCGTACGGGTCTTTCAAAAAACTGGTGTCATACAAGAAATTCCCAAATTTGACCGCGCCATCTGTTTGGTACACGGTTTCGCAGCGATACGGCACTTCAACCGTGGTGGTTGCACCAAGCGCAGACGTGTTCAATTTACGGTTGCCTTCGGTGCTGACTTTCAAATCTGGATTGTCAGAAAAAGTACCAACGGTATCTCTAAAATCATCAACGATTTCCAACTGAATGCCGTCCAGGTTTTGCTGAATCTTGTTGCCAATCCTCGCATCGGCAGTCGAACCGTCCGACGTGCTCGAAGTGTATTTGGGAATGGTAAAACCGATGTTCGTCACGCCGTGATACTTCGTGATCGTGCCTTCTGGAGCAATAAACGACAACATGTCTGTCGCAAAAGCCGAACTCGAGCACAAAGCAACCATGACCACCGAGAGTAATTTCTTCACGTCAAAAGTATACCGCTCCCATCGTTACTCGAGAGGCTGAATTTGATAAAGCCTTCAACCTGAGGCAACATGATAATCTTGCACGGCAGCAAGAACGCAATCTCAAAACTTTTATTGGAGGAAAACTTATGGCTCGAGTGTTAATGATCGGTGCGGGCGGCGTGGGTGGCGTGGTTGCCAAAAAGTGCGCCCAGAACGACGGCGTGTTTACGGAACTCATGATCGCCAGCCGCACCAAAGCCAAATGCGACAAGATTGCTGGTGAAATCAAACAATATTTCCCAAATTCTAAAACCGTTGTCACCACCGCGCAAATTGATGCCGACAGCGTGCCAGATTTGGTGAAACTCATCCGCGAATACCAACCCAAAATGGTCATCAACGTGGCATTGCCCTACCAAGACCTAACAATAATGGACGCCTGCCTCGAAACTGGCGTGCATTACCTTGACACCGCCAATTATGAACCCAAAGACGTTGCCAAATTTGAATACTCTTGGCAATGGGCGTACCAAGAACGCTTTCAAGCGGCAGGCTTAATGGCACTGATGGGTTCAGGCTTTGACCCAGGTGCGACCAATGTTTACACCGCCTGGCAAGCCAAGCATCACTTCGACGAAATTCAGTACATGGACATTGTGGATTGCAACAACGGCAACCACGGCAAAGCGTTTGCTACCAATTTCAACCCAGAAATCAACATCCGTGAAATCACCGCCAACGGACGCTACTGGGAAAACGGCGCTTGGGTCGAAACCGCACCGCTCGAGATTTCCCAAGACATTTACTACCCCAGGGTTCAAACCCGCAAAAGTTTTTTGCTGTACCACGAAGAACTCGAGTCTCTGGTGAAGCACTTCCCAACCCTGAAACGTGCCCGCTTCTGGATGACCTTCGGTGAGGCGTACATCAAGCACTTATCGGTACTCGAGGGAATCGGTATGACCAGCATCGAACCGATCAACTTTCGTGGAATGCAAGTCGCGCCGATAGAATTCCTTAAAGCCGTGCTGCCCGCGCCAGAATCACTGGCGGAAAATTACACGGGACAAACCTGCATTGGCGTGCAAATCAAAGGCATCAAAGACGGCAAGCCAAAAGTGCATTTTGTGTACAACGTTTGCGATCACGCCGAATGCTATAAGGAAGTTCAAGCCCAAGGTGTTTCGTACACCACAGGCGTTCCAGCCATGATTGGCGCAATGCTGATGCTCGAGGGGACATGGATGAAGCCAGGCGTTTGGAACATGGAGCAATTTAATCCAGACCCGTTTATGGAAGCCATGAACAAATGGGGTTTGCCGTGGCATGAACTGGCGGATATTGAACTTGTGAAGGATTAAACCTCGAGTCTCGAGCAGGCAAAGTAGTATTTTGCTTTGCCTGCTTTTTGTTGAATTTATGTAGATAGAATATTTGATATATACTGCCGTATGGCGTTCAAGGATGATTTTGTCAGTCTTATGCGAGCGAGTAGTACAGCCCCTTTCCTTTTTATTGGTTCGGGAATCTCTAGAAGATATATTAATTTGGAAACCTGGGAATCGCTGTTACGAAAATTTTCTGAGCATACAGAGCATCCGTTCAATTACTATAGTAGTAGTGCTGATAGCGATTTACCGAAAACTGCAAGTGAACTCGCCAGTGTTTTTTATGATACTTGGTGGAATAAGAAAAATAAAAATTTTGCTGAAAGTAGAAAACAGCATTCTGAAGAAATTAGATCGAGAGAGTCACCACTTAAACTGGAAATTTCAAAATATGTAAAGCTTAAATCAGTTGAATTAACAGAGGACGAAGCGCTTTTACAGGAAATAGAATTTCTTAAAAACTCAGTAATCGATGGAATTATAACAACTAATTGGGATACACTTCTCGAAAGTTTATTTCCTGAGTTTAAAGTATATATTGGACAAGAAAAACTATTATTCTCTTCCTTAATGGGCGTTGATGAAATTTATAAAATACACGGTTGTGTTACAGAACATGATAGCCTTGTCCTAACACAAAATGACTACAGCGATTTTCATAAGAAGAATGCTTACCTGACTTCAAAATTGCTGACCATATTTGTAGAAAATCCAGTAATATTTTTAGGTTATTCATTACAAGATGAAAACGTTCGTTTAATTCTAGGGAATATAATTGATTGTCTATCATCTGAAAACTTAGCTCGACTTCAGAAAAGACTCATTTTTGTAAAGTGGGATAGGGATTCAATTGAACCTAAAATTGTAGAAACGGCTCTTACATTTGGGCAAGGTAAAAGTATTCCTCTAACTCAGATTCTTACAAATTCTTTTTCACCGATATTTGAGTCCTTAAGCCACCTTCAGAGAAAATTCCCTTTAGGTCGTCTGCGAAAACTTAAAGAACACATATTTACACTTGTAAAAACTCGAGATCCAAGTAATAAAATTTTTGTAAAAGACATAGACGCGGATATAACTAGTGATTTTGATGTTGTTTTAGGTGTTGGCATAGATGTTAAAACCACGGTTTCACGACTAGGATATGCTGGAGTTGGAAGAGATGAATTGGTGAGAGATATAATTTTTGATGATACAATGTTAGATGCTATTGCAATTTGTAAGGAGGTTTTACCAAAAATATGTCGAATTAATACGAACGTTCCAATATTTAAGTATTTGAAAAAAGCAGGATTTTTAAATAATGATGGATCAATAAAAATTGACATGCTGGATGAAAAATTAGCGCATTTAACTTCAATATCTGCCGCAAGATTTGCAAAATATCCTATAAGTAAACCTGAAAAAGAATTGGTAAAATCTGCGAAGACCATTTCTGAAATTATGACTTCAGAGATAGTAAAAGGAGATCTAAAAAGAGCAGTGCATATTATACCTTATTTGAAAAAGATTAAAGTTGCCGAATTACGAAACTTCCTCTCTGAAAATTTCATACAACTAACTAATCTTGGTGACAACGAAAAAACTTATTTTGTTAAATTGGTGTGTTTTTTGGACTTCATTGAGAATAAAAATTGAAGCTAATTTCAATATTCTCTCCAGTCCCAATTGCCCGTGCTCACGAATTGCTGGCTCAAGACGCCTGGTTTGTTGAAGCCGAACCAATGCGTCTCGAGCGGCTGAAAAGCCTTTCGGTTACAAAAAGCTAAAAATCTTTCTCCCCTTGAATCACTTTCGGAAACCCAGAAATCGCCCTCGAGGTTTGCATTCCCGCCATCACCGCCGCTTCAACACATCCCGCGTTGATGTTGGTTTTAATCCAGTCTCCTGTCAAGTACAAATTTTCAAAGCCGCTCCCGTCCGTCTCGAGTCTCTGCGCGGTGCTGTCAACCACGCTCATGACGTATTGTTCGCTTGGGTCAATGTTGGCTCGCCAGTATTGGCTGTCAAACCTGGTTTTGCCCGTGGCTGTGCTGGTGTCCGTCAACCAGTCCCACTGAAAACCCTCGCTCGTCACGGCGTTCGGCATCAACGCTTGCATGTGATTCTCGAGTTGGTTGATCGCGCCTTGTTTGACGATTTCTGACATTTTCGCGGGGAAGCCGTAATCAGTAAATGGTGGGAAGCTCGAGATTGGGAGCACGCTGCAAAAGTACGAGACGTTTTTGGGATTTTGCGCTCCCGCTTTCCAGTCTTCGCGCACCAGCAATTGATCCATCGCCGCCCAAGTATCGAACGGTTCGGTGTAACCGCTCAGAACGGGTTCTTGCCCGTTGGGTTGGTTTGTCCAGCCCAGGTCGGCAAGGTCTTTGGTCAGCCAGACTTGATAGGCTTGGGTTGCCACGGTCTGCACGGCGTTGTTCATGGTGTTCATGGCGGTGCTTTTGGTCAGCAATTGCAGGCAGAGGCTGGTCAGTGATCCTTTGGAAATCCCAAAAATCACCAGGTCAAAATCTTTGCCGCGCTCGAGCGTCACACTCGGTAGGGGAGCGCCGAACGCGGTTTGATAGATTTCTGCCCAGTTGCTCCAATTCGACTCGAGGTTGATGTTGTTTTGTTGTAATAACGCAGCTTGGGCGGGCAGAATCTGGTCGTAATTGGGTTGGTTGCCCCAACATGCCAGACCGTTGACATAAACAAAAGGCTGATACTGCGCGTTACCGCTCGAGATTTGGACTTGTTCGGTCATGCGAATTTGTCCAATGCCAGTCTCGTCTGGAATCAATTCTTCGACTTTGTGGAAGAACTTGAATTTCACGCCACGCTCTTTTAACACTTGGTACATTGGCGAAAAAATCGTGTCGCCCATGCCAGCTTGCATTTTGAACATGATGCTGCCTTTGTACGCAATGCCAATCAGCATCATGGCGCGAAGCAGTGTGCCAGCTTCAATGTTGGGTTTGTTGAGATCGCCGTCTTCGAATGCAAAGACCAGATCGTAAAAACCGCGAACTGGGGCGCTGTCCACCGAAAATTGCACGTTCGCGCCGTACTTGGTCAGCCAGTCCCTAAAGTCAATGTTGTTCATCACATCAAAACCGTTTTCAAACACGCCATCCTCGAGCATTCCAATCAAGACCGTGATGCCAAGGTCGGCGCAAATAAAAACGCGGCGCAGTTCGTCGTTGTCCTCGAGTTTCTGGTCTAACAGGTGCATCAACCATTTTTTGACGCTCTTTAAAGGGGCGCTAATTATCGAACGGTCATTGTGGTCTTTTAGGTTTTTAAACACGCCCTCAAGTCCGTCTATCACAACTCGAGCGTCAACAATCACATCTTCAATATCGCGTTCAATGGTGCTGGCAAGTCGTTGCAACCAATTTTCGTGCGGTGCGCTCGAGATGGGTGGTTTGGTGGCGCTCAGGCGGTGCGCGTCGTGAATCCAACCTCGAACCCAAGCCAGTAAGGCTTCGGCGCTCTCGAACATGCTGATGCGTTCTAAACCGTCGCCTGGCGTTCCTGGTAAGTGCGGAAATTCGAGGTTCCAGATTTTCCATTGCTGGTTAATCCATTCGGTCAGCACAATGTAATCTTGGGGTTTGAAGGCGTCCTGCCAGGTGGCGAGCGGAGCGCCTGCGGGTCGTTGCAGCGTGTCGTAAGCTTCGCGCAGCATTGCAAAGGCGTTGTCGTAAAAGCCAAACCAAATGTGCAAACCGTGTTCTTCGATGCGTTGCCCAAACGCGGCGTTGCGTCCGCTCGCGCCTTTGCCGCCCAGACGCCAACCCATCTGGTACACGGTGATATCGTATTTTTCTTGCCAACCAGCTTGGCTGCTTAAATAGTACGCACTGGTCATTGAACCCACGCCACCACCCAGAATCGTCACTTTCTGAGGCGGAGGGCTAGTGTTATCCACCAGAATTTCGCCTGGTGGGACTGAAAAATCAAAATTCAGGTTGAACGGCAGCAACACGTTTTGCACGCCGAGCATTAATCCGAGCGAGTCTGCGAGTGGGAAACTGTCAACTTGGTGAAGATTGAGGGTGTAATCGTCGCCCAGCAGTTTGACGCTGTGAATTTTATCGACCATTGCTGGGGCGGTTAGCACGGTTTGATAGACCGCTTTTTCGCCTGCCGAATCGGGAAATTGTTTTAAGAAAATCTGGTCAACCCTCGGCACGAGCAGCATCGAAATGACATCTTCCCAGCCTGCAATGTCCATATTTAAAAAGTCGGGCATGGATTTTAAAATAGTGAAGACTTGTTCTAAAAACTCGAGCCAGCCGCCGTTGATGATTTTATGTGGTCTGTTGGTGGTCTTAGCATTCACCTCGAGCAGTGGATGCCATGCAATTTCGGTGCTGCTGTCGAAAGGTTGAAATCCTTTGACAGTCAAGGTGCAATCGGTTTGGTCTGTTCCAGCTTCGGGCATGGTGTACTGGCAGTCGTATTTGGGATAACCAAACAATTCGCGTCCGTTGATCAGTGCCATCGTGTCGTTGACAAAAATATGAAACGGGTAAAAGAAAACTCGCTCGAGTTTCCTGTTCGCAGCAATCTGCCCAACCATAACCCAAGTGATGATGTCGGTTTCTTGAATCCAGCCCTTGGCTTGATCGGTTGGGTTCTGCGAGTACGCGTGTCCAACGTTGGTGAAGGTCAGCAGCACATAGGGCGATATGACCTGAAAGTTTAGTTTGTCCCCAGCCGTGACGTTCAGTGTCCCATCAATGCTGGCTTGCAAATTCGTCAAATTGCCCTTCACAAAATAACCGTACATGTCCGAATTCTCGAGCATTAACGGCGAGTGCATCATGACCGAACCTGCGGGATACAGATAATTGGGATTGTTGGGCATTTGTAAAGTATAAGCGTGT
>JANMUC010000125.1:0-1491 GCA_031391225.1 Deinococcales bacterium | reverse complement strand
GTGATGGCACAACAAAACAAACTCGAGTGTCAGAGGCTTAAACCCCACGCGACGCCCATGCGACGCCCGTTTTGGCAAACTAAATCCAGTTCGAGCAAGTCAAGTGATTCCATTCACTCGAACCGAAGTCATTTCGGAGTGCAGGTCAAGGCAAGTCGTAATCTCGAGGGAGGTGAAAAGCAATCCAGAACAGCCAAAATCGATGCTCGAGTTTTTAAAGCCGTCCAAGAACAACCGATATTTGGAGGTATGAGCGATGGAAAAACTGAAACGATCGACCCCTTGGATGCTGCTGTTGCTGGTGGCGTGCGGGGGCGGCGGCAATCCAAGCACAGGCTTGAACGTTGGTGGCAACGTTCAAGGTTTTAGCATTCCCTCTGGAAGCAAAGCCGTGGCGCTGTCACTCTCGAGCGACCCAATTTTTAAGTTGAGCGATGCCAGCATTTCTGGTGGCACGTTCACTTTAAACTTGCCCGATCTGCCAGATGTGGACGCACTCGGAGCCGTTTTTGAAGCCCCGACGGGTTGTACTGGCGTTACGGTGCAACCCGTCGATGCCGAAGCCGTTTGGCTTGGGTCATCCCTCGAGATTGCGGGGCAGCCTGCGGGTGCGTTGGTGGCAAAAAGTGGCACTCAGGTTGCGCGTTGGGTCTACGCCGAAGAGGACGTGACCCTGAACGGCACATTGATTTGCCCGTCGGCAAAAACTCGAGCCTCAAGAATCGGCAACGACACAAAATACAACCTGAGTTTGCAGCAAGGTTGGAATTTGGTGCTGACCGATGCCAGTGAAACCAGTTTCAGCAATGCGCCCATCAACACGCCCGTCACTTGGGGCGTGACCACCTCCAACGACTTAGCGGCTGCCAAAGGCAGTAACATGGGTAGCACGCCTGCTCGAGTTAAGGGCACACTGGGCGAGCAGGGTTATGGTTTGGTTTTAAAACTGAGCGTTCCTGGCACGGGTCAATCCAATGATTTGACCCCAAAAGCGATTCCTGCCACGGGAACGGACGGCAGTTTTGATATTGTTTTGCCAGTCGCCCCCAACGCCGCCCTGCTCGGCGTGGCATCTGGCTTAAAAGAGGCGGGTTGCCAGGGCAATTTTAACGCCAGCAACCCGAACGCCCTGATCGGGCAACTTGGAGTTTCGGTCTTCAGGGGCAACAGCGCCATCGGCAAAACCTTCTTGGTGTCGTACTCGAGCACCACGGCTTGGTGGTACGCCGCCAGCGCCGTAAATATTACAGGTCAAGAAAAATGCGGCAGCGGCGATGAAGCCTTCATCACGCAGTACAACCTCAACTTGCAGGCGGGTTGGAATTTGGAGCAACACCCACGCCAGCATCCTCGAGCCTGGTCAACCATTTTGCCTCACTGGGAATGGTGCTCTGATTTTGCCAGGTGGTGGTTTTCAGTAAGCTGTTCTCGAGGCGTTGCACCAAATTCCAACCCGCCTGCAAGTTGAGGTTGTACTGCGTGATGAAGGCT
>JANMUC010000120.1:0-9182 GCA_031391225.1 Deinococcales bacterium | reverse complement strand
AAACAGCAATCACCGCTATTCCAATTCGTCCATTACTAGTAAGAGGAAGTAATGATGCCAGAGCGCTTCCTATCACCCAAGCCCAATCAAGCCAAATTGCTAATGTGCCAACCGTTTTTTGCCGTGCGCCCAAAATTCCGTACAGCAATAAGGCTGCAAATCCGAACAAGCCCAGTCCGATCAACTCGAGCACCATCGCTGGAATGTTGGTGCCTGCGGCGATGGTGTCTTTCAAGAACAAGAAACCCATTGCACTCAGGCTCGAGAATACGGCGTTGCCAATCATGGCGGTTCGCAGGATGTTCATAAGACCTCCGAGGTTTGCCACATTTTTAGGTTGCGTTCTATGGCGTCACGGGCGTATTCAAAATATTGGGGGTCTTTGCTCAGTTGGTATGCGTTGTTGGCAGCTTGCAAAAACGCGTGTAGTTCAAAAGCCATTTGCGGTACTGGTATGTCCCCGTGCAAATGACCCAACTGTTGGGCTGTGTTTAATTGTTCAAAAAGTATGCCGACTGCCTGCTGCACCAGCTTCAGGAGATGGTCTTGCACTTTGCCTGGTCGTCCATCGAATTCGGTACTGGCTGCCATAAAAACGCAACCTCCTTGGAATGGGCTGTGCTCGAGGTACAAAAGCCAACCGTTCAACATGGCACGAAGTCGCTCGAGTCCTGGGGCAGTATTGGCAGTTGATAGGTGTCCTGCCATGATTTCCCAAGCAAGGTCAAGCGTGGCGGTTTGCAGGTCTTCTTTGCTGCCGAAATGCGCGAAAATACCGCTTTTACTCATGCCAAGTTGTTCGGCAAGTTTGCCAATACTGACACCTTCTAAGCCGTCTTTTGAGGCAATTTGTGTAGCCGTTTGCAAGATCGTTTCACGGGTTTGTTGTCCTTTTGCCATAACAAAATAATAGCACGAACGTTCGATCTTTTACTGGGATAAATTGGAACACAAACAGACCAAGTGTTCCGAGTCATTTTGTGTTTATTTTGATGCCGTCAATACCAAGCGAATTCGCTCGAGGGCTTGGGTTAAAACTTGACGGCTGGTGGCAAAATTGAGGCGCACAAAACCCGTGTAATCCGCACCAAAGTTCGTGCCTTCATTCAGTCCAACTTTGGCAGTCTCGAGCAAGAATTTTTGAACTTCTGGCGCTTGCGGGTAGGCGTTAAAGTCGAGCCACGCGAGATAGGTGGCTTCGGGCAGAATGCACTTCACTTCAGGCAGATGCTCCTGCAAGTACGCACCCAAGAATTCGCGGTTGGCGTGCAAATAGGTTTTTGTTTTCTTAAGCCAAGGCATTCCAAGCTCAAGACCTGCCAACCACGCGGTTTCGGACATGATGTTGGCGTGTCCCATCAAACCTTTGGTGACGGCTTGAATCCGCTCGAGTAAGCGCATGTTGGTGCTGATGACCGCGCCAATGCCCAAACCTGCGGTGGTGAAGGTTTTGCAAGGTCCTGTGATGGTCACGGTTCGATCAGAAATTTCGGGGCTGAGCGAAGCAAATGGAATGTGCTTCATTCCAGACTCGAGGATCAAATTGGCGTGAAGTTCGTCAGAAATCACGTACAGGCGGTGCTTTAAAACAAATGCCGCCAATTTCTCGAGTTCGGATCGCGTAAAAACCCGTCCCGTTGGATTGTGCGGGTTGCAGATCATTAAAATTCGTGTGCCTGGTGTCACCAGTGTCTCGAGGTTGTTAAAATCAATCATCCATTTGTTGTCCGCAATCAGCATTTTGTTCTCGAGCATTTTGCGATTGTGGTCTTTGATCGAACTCATGAACGGTGGGTAAATCGGAGTTTGGGTGATGATTTCGTCGTTCATACTCGAGAGTCCCAGAACGCTGGCGTACATTCCTGGCACGACGCCTGACACCAGCCAGATGTTTTTGGCTTCCAAACCCGTCCAACCAAAGCTCGCCATGTGCGCCACAATGCCGTCTAATAGCTGAGCGTTGCCTGCCATGCTTGAGTAACCCAACCATGTGTCAACACGTGCCTTCAGTGCCGCCACAATTTCTGGCGCAGGTAAAAAATCCATATCGGCAACCCACAACGGCAACACGTCGCGTTCAAAGTAATTCCATTTGATCGAATCGACGTCGTAAATGGTTTCGGCGGTCAGGTCATCGTAATTCTGATTCATGCCTCAAGCTTAACTCGAGAAGCCAGGTTCACGCGTTTAAGACTCGAGCATCTTCGGCAGTTGTTCACGCAATCCTGGCAGCATGATCGTATCCACATATTTGCGGTCTTCGGTTCGAGCCGCCAAAAATGCCAAATTGGTCAACCATTCGGCAATCGTGAACAACTTGCGTTTTTGAGTGAAACCTTCTGGCAGGGGCAGCACCGTTTCATAACCCGCCAAAAATGCGTTGCGTTCAGTTTCCTCGAGATACCCGAACGTGGTCGCAATATCGTAAGACACAGGTCCGAACCCCGAGCGGTCAAAGTCGATCATGGCAACCCTCAAACCTTGCCAGACCATGTTTCCTGAGTGCAAATCGGCATGAATCAAACCCCAGGCAATGTTTGGCTCGTTAAAAGCCTTTTGCGCTCGAGCCATGCTTTGTTCAAACAGCGTCATATCGGCTTGCAACCAATCAATCGCCCGCAACTCGAGCAAGGTGTCCTCGAGATATTGACTGTCGTATTGAAGGCGTTCAAATCCTGTGGGTGGCGTAAAATCTCGGGTGACTTCGTGAAAACGTGCCATCAAGATTCCAACCGCTTCGGCTTGAGTTTCACTGATACTCTCGAGCACCTCGCCGTCAATCCAGGAAAACAGCGAGAAGCGCCCAGCATCGTTTGAGAAAATAAAATTTCCAGCAAGCAATGGCACTGGGCGTTGAACTTCGAGTCCAGATTGATGCAAATGATTTAAAAGGAGCATTTCAGACTCGAGCATGGCAAGGCTGCGCGACTCGGTACGGTGTTGGCGTAACAAATAGCGTTGATCGCTTGCCGTCGTCACCAGAACATTGGTGTTTTCAGTGTTGCCAAGCGGTACAAAATTGGTGGCGGCAACACCAAACGGCTTCAAGATGCCTGTCAGATCAACCATAAATGTTTACCGTGCCGCCCAGAGCATCCCACGCCGCTGAATCTCGAGCGCCTCGGGCACATCGAAATCAGAGCGCACATGCCCAAGTGCGCTGTAGAAAACCCGCCCAGCGCCCCAACGTCGTTTCCAGACCACGGGCATAATCGTGTTTGCAATCCACTCGCAGTGTTCGCCGTTAAACGTGGTCGTGGCAAGCACTTCGTTGCTGGGGTCAACGTGCATAAAATATTGTTCAGAGTGCACGGCAAAATCGTTTAATCCCGCCACAATCGGGTCACTCGAGGCAATGTTGACGGTGTAATCGATGATGTTGCCAGGGTGAGCCACCCATTGCCCGCCGACCATAAATTGGTATTCGGTGTTGTTGCGAAACGCGTCCGCCATGCCACCGTGCCAACCCGCAAAACCCGTGCCAGCTTTGATCGTCTCGAGCAAACCCTTTTCTTGTTCGGGCGTGATGGTGCTCATGGTGTAAACCTGGACAATTAAATCCTGAGCCTGCATCAATTCAGCCTCGAGGTAGGTGTCAAGCGTGTCGGAAATCGTGACTTCAAAACCCTCCGACTCGAGGATGGGCGCGAAAAGATCAACGCATTGTTTGGGTTCGTGACCTTCCCAGCCACCCCAGACGAAAAGCGCTTTCTTGGTTTTACCAGATTCTGTCATGGAGTCATCTTAAGCCAATTTTGAGGCTCGAGCGCTTCAAAATTCAGTCTTTCAGCACGTTTTCGATGCGACGGTCAGGTAAAAACCAGATGACCGAAACCGAGAGGTATAAACCCATTGCAATCCAATTGTTAAAAAATGCGGTTGGAATGGCAATGATGTAAAACAACAGCGAGATTTTACCTTTTGCGTCGCTGCCTATGGCTTGCGCGAGTTTCGAGTCTGCGCCGTGAAGGTCGATTAACGCCAGCACCAAGATGGTGTATGCAATGGCGCACATCAGCATCACCACGCCGTAAACGGCAACCGGACGTGAGGCAAATCCAGTTTCACCTAACCAGCCCGTGGTAAAAGGAATCAAAGACAACCAAAACAGCAGGTGCATGTTCGCCCATAAAATTTTGCCGTTGACTTTTTGTACAGCGTGCATGGTGTGGTGATGGTTGTTCCAATAAATGCCAACAAAAACAAAACTCATCGCATAACTGAGAAACACTGGAATAAGCGGTTTAAGTGCTTCAAAATCCTCACCGTGCGGGATTTTTAACTCGAGCACCATGATCGTGATGATGATGGCAATAACCCCATCACTAAAAGCTTCTAGTCGTGTTTTGTTCAAAGCCGTACCCCCCAATTGGAATACAACAGTTTAACGCCGCCAGGCACTGCGGATAAATACCCAAACTGCATTCGAGTCCAATTGTCACAAGATTGTCGTGATACCCGAGGTTTGCTGGGTGCATTCGCAGTATCATTGCGGCAATGAACATTTCATTGTTGAAAGTCTTGAGCGAGACGACTGGCGTTCCTGGGCGTGAAGAGCGCGTGCGCGAGATTGTACAGCGCGAATTAAAAGGTCTAGTTGATGAGGTGCGAATCGATGCGCTTGGCAACCTGATTGCTTTAAAACGCGCCACGGTCAAACCCAAGAAAAACTCGAGCATCCGCAAGGTCATGTTGTCGGCTCACATGGACGAAATTGGTTTCATGGTGAAATTCATTGACGACAAGGGTTTCTTGCGAGTGCAACAACTGGGTGGTTTTGATGCCCGAAACCTGTTCGCCCGTCAAGTCGTGGTTTGCAGCAAGGACGGTGACCTGCCTGGTATCTTGCAACCCGCCGGTCGTCCGGTTCACATCTCGAGCGTTGAAGAACGTGCCAAAAATCCTGAGATCAAACAATTTTTTGTGGACACTGGTTTAAGTGCTGACGAGGTCAAGCAAAAGGTTCGGATTGGCGACCCTGTCGGCTTAACTCAGACCTTCCGCGAGGTTGGCGCGTATGTGGCGGGCAAATGCCTCGATGACCGAATTTGGGTGTTTGTGCTTCTCGAGACGCTCAAAGCCTTGAAAGGCAAGCAACACAAAGACGATATTTACGCGGTGTTTAGCGTCCAGGAAGAAATTGGCTTGCGTGGCGCGGTGGTCGCGGCATACGGCATCGAACCCGACATTGGTATTGGGCTTGACACCACGCTGGCGGTGGACATTCCGGGTGTCGAAAAAGATGAATCCGTGACCGTGACTGGCAATGGCGTGGGCATTAAAGTTTTTGACTCGAGCATGGTCGCAACACACTGGTTGGTCGAAGAATTTGCGAATCTTGCCGACCAGAAAGAGATCAAATACCAACTCGAGGTTTTGCCCCTTGGTGGCACGGATGCGGGTGCGATTCAACGCAGTCGGACTGGCGTGGCAAGCATTACACTGTCGTTGCCGAGCCGTTATGTGCATACGGTTCAAGAAACCGTGCATAAAGACGATCTGGCTGCCGCATTGAAATTGTTAACCGCCTGGCTCACTCAGTAAAATTCTCTCAATTCTTAACCATACAAAACTTGTCCCTCAAGGTGCACGGCAACTTCGATTGGGTTCTCAATCTCGAGGAGTGATCAATATTTTGAAAAATGATCTGCATGAAAACCTCGAGAATGACGCGCTTCACAGGGTTTTTGTGATTTGATGTTCGAGTTTGTTGTCTGGCATCAGGTTTTTGAACCCCAAGCTTCAAGTGTTACGTTCTACACGAAACGCCACTCGCTCTTGACAGGCAACACCCAATAGGTAGTATTATTTTTAAACGGACGCACTAGATATGGTCGTATGCCAAATGGCATTCCAGGGTCGTCTCGCGGAGATCACCATGCTCGAGAAACGGATCACCACCGCTCAAATTACGCTCAACAACACCAACTCGAGCTTTACAAGATAATTTCACAGGACTTGCGCCGTTTGACGGTGCTTTTTTATTGTTGTACAAGGCAAAAATAAAATCGCTCAAACGCCATGCTCGGCAGGTTCAATGATCACTAAGGGGAGAACCATGACATTATCACTCGAACCACAAACCGCCTATCACTTTGACGACCACGCGCAATCAATGGCAAAACGCCAATACATGTTCGAGTCTGACAAAGACGTGTTCGGGATGTTCCGCCGCGTTGCCGACTGGGTGGCGGGTGGCGAAAAATCGAGTGAACTGCGGGCAAAATGGGGTGAAACCTTTTACGACCTGATGGCAAGCAAACGCTTCTGCCCAGGCGGACGCGTGCTGGCGGGTGCTGGCACACAACACGGCAATGTTCTGAACTGCTTTGTTCAAGGCGCAACAGACCACGACCCCTCGAGCTTTGAGGGCGTGATGGAAGTCGCCAAAAAACTCGCACTGGTCACCAAAGTTGGTGGCGGCAACGGCGTGAACCTGGACGTGTATCCAGCTCGAGCCGCCAGCAGTCGCCGTGATGCCGGCGTGCGCGGTTGGGCGTACATGAGCGCCAGTCACCTTGATGTCGAAGACTTTATCAAAGGCTTGATGCGCCCACCGACCCAACCCGACGGTGCAAAACAACCGACCACCGTTCGCAACTGGACCAAAGCCATTTACGGCGTTGTCGGTCCAGCCCTCTCGAGCCTAGCGCGTCAATACGGTGTGACCATTGTGCCCGAATTGCCCGAAGGCGTCGAAATTATCCGTGACGACATGGGCGGCATTATTGACGCCGCCAGAATCGTTGCCGAACAAGCCAAAATGAACCTCGAGCCACGGATTGATTTAACGGGCTTGCGAGCCGAAGGTGCAGAAATCAAAGGCTCTGGCGGAAGCTCGAGCGGACCGATTTCGTTCTTGTTCGAGATTTTTGATAACTTTCTCGAATGGGCAAATTTGGGCGCGGAAACCTCGGGACCCGTCAACACTTTGCGTTACTGTTATGCGCCAGTATTGCGTGTGGTACGTCAGGGAGGCACGCGTCGTGGCGCTGGGATGGCAACCATTAGCATTGATCACGCCGACGTTCTGGACTTCCTGACCGCCAAAGACCTTGACCGTGAAAGCAGCGAGGGCGACATTTCAACCTTCAACATTTCAATCCTCGCCACCGAACGCTTTATTCAGACGCTCAAGAAAGACGGACTCTGGAATATTTCACCGCTCGAGGTCAACGCCAAATACCACATTGTAAAACTCGAGGGAGAGTACACGGGCAAGATTCCAACGCTCGAGACTCGGGTGCTAGATGGTGCTAAGGGCGTGCCATTATACTCAGGTGGTGTTCCCGCGCGTTGGTTGTGGCGCGAGATTGCCACGCACGCTTGGAGCACGGGCGAGCCAGGGCTTATTTTCAATGACCGCATCAATGAGTTTAGTGCGTTGAAAAACCTTGGTGAACGTTATCAGATTAGAAGCACGAATCCATGCTTAACAAGCGACACCATGATCGCAGTGGCAGATGGTCGCGGCGCGGTCAGCATTGGACAATTAACGCTCGAGGGGCGCGACGTGCCTGTGTACACGATGGACAACAACGGTCAACCAACCGTGCGTTATTTGCGGAATCCTCGAGTGACGGGGTACGGGCAGAAGGTTTATACCGTGACCTTTGATGATGGATTGAAAGTGCGGGTGACGGGAAATCACAAGTTCAATTTGACAAACGACACTTCAAAGCCCGCGCTCACGTTGCAACCCGGTGATTCTGTAGCGGCATTGACGCGGTTTCACGGAAATTTTGAACATGCGCCTGAGCTTAGTCAAGATGACACTTGGCTCACCACAGGAAAAGGTCAAGAATTTCTTGAGCAAAGTTTAATTGCCAATTTCAATAACTCAAGCAATTCAGGTCAGAACCTCGAAACGGTAACTCGAGACTCCACTCCAAAACACTTTGCCAGCAATCAACGCCTCTTTCAAATAGCGCTCGAATCTGAGTTTGTCAACGTGCGTCACGAGGGCGATTTTTATCCAATTGTGACTCGAGCTTGTGAGGATTGCGGTACGCATTACGAGCAACCTTGGAACAAACGAGAAATCAGTTATTGCCGTCCTTGTGGTTTAAAAAATGCTTCCGCAAAAGGCAAAGACGGCGCTCGAGCCGCAATGAAGCAAATTTCGGAGAACACTGCCGAACAGCAAATTCGGGCGTTCAATGATTTGAAATTTAGCTTGAGCCGTCGTCCTTACAAGACCGAATGGGAAGATCACTGCAAAGCCTTTGGTATTCCTGTGCGTTTACATCCAGGCGCAATTCCAACTTATAAAGACCTCGAGCAACGGGCTTCAGTAGCAAATTACCGTGTTATTTCGGTTGAATATGCAGGAATTGAAAATGTTTATAACGGAACAGTCGATGAATTTCACAATTATTATATTGGTCATCATAATATTTCTGGTAATAAACCACGTTTTTCTTATGTTAATACAAAAAATTGCGGCGAGATTCCGTTGACTGTGGGCGAACCGTGTGATTTAGGCGCGATTAACCTCGCCGCATACGTCGAAAAAGGCAGTTTCAACTTCAAAAAATTCCGTTCCGACGTGCGCGACTGCACCCGCTTCCTCGACGACGTGCTCGAGGTCAACAAATTCGCACTCGAGGACAACCGCATTGCCAGCCAGGACTTGCGCCGCCTTGGACTTGGCGTGATGGGACTTGCCGACGCCCTGATTTTAATGGGCTTACGCTATGACCGCCAAGACGGGCGCGACATGATTGACCAAATCATGAGCACCATGCGCGAAGAAGCCGTGCGCGAATCCGAAAACTTGGGACTCGAGCGTGGCGTCTACCCAGTGTTTGAGCGTTACCAAGAAAAAATCCCTCACGCGCCGCGCCGCAACGTTGCAGTCTTGACGGTTGCTCCAACAGGTACGACCAGCATGTTGATGGGCGTCTCGAGCGGCATCGAACCCGTGTTCAGTCCGTTCATTTGGCGCAAGATCGGCAGCGATTACAAAGCCCTGATCGCGCCACTTTTTCAAGAGTTACTCGAGCAATTCCCAGCGCACCCGCAATACGCCAGGGACGGGCGTTGGGACTGGGATAAAGTCACCGAAGCCCTGGGCGGCAACCACGGTTCTTGCATCGGACTGGATTTTGTGCCGCAAGCCGTGCAAGACGTGTTCGTTTGCGCCCATGACATCGCCCCAGACACTGGCTGAAGTGCAGCGC
>JANMUC010000065.1:0-16349 GCA_031391225.1 Deinococcales bacterium | reverse complement strand
CCCAGCATAAACAATACGAAATCGCAGGTTCGTTCGATGCCAAAAGTGCTTCGATTGGTTGCTCGAGAAGCAGTTTTCCATTAAACCAGTAATGGTAATAGCAAAAGGCTTCAATGCCGTGGCTTTTTGCCAAATCAGCTTGAGCAGCCCTAACGGTTGCATCTCGTAGATCGTAATAGCCCAAAGCAGTCGGGATTCGGGGTTGGTCGTGACCTTTAAATCGAGGTTGGGCTTTTCTGACATTTGTCCATTCGGTAAAACCTTCTCCCCACCAAAGGTCGTTCTCGGCGATAGGATGAAATTGCGGCAAATGTAAAGCAACGACTCGAGCTTTGGGTTTGAGTTCAGTTGTTCGTGTAGGCTCGGTGGCGTTCATCAGAATTCCTTTTTTCTTTTGGTACTATACCTTGTCATGTTTGCCTCGCTTTCAATCATTGTTCCATCATTTAACAGCTTAGAAACCTTGCAAAAAACTTTGGTGGCGCTGCACGAACATGCACCCGATGCCGAAATCATTGTCGTTGATGGCGGAAGCACGGATGGTTCTCGAGAATGGTTGCAGCAGTGTCAGGGTGTCCAACTTCTCGAGGTGAGCAATCACGGGTACGGACATGCGCTAAACAGAGGTTGTGAAATCGCTCGAAACCCAATTTTGGTGCTGATGAATTCTGATGTTTTGATCGGAAAGAATGCCCTGCTGTCGATGCAGCAGCGCCTGCTCGAGAAACCAGAAGTTGCGGCGGTAGGTGTTGTGCCATTCCAAGCAAATGGGAAACGACAGCGTTCTTTTGGACCTTTGGCATTGTATTGGTCTAACTACTTGCCTTTGACCAAAGCCAGGCGGGTCAATATGCTGCACGGTTATTGTATAGCGACCAGACGCGATGTTCTCGAGCGCGTCGGTGGCTTTGACGAAAATTTCTTTTTCTACAACGAAGAATACGATTGGTGCTGGCGCGTCCTCAAAGCTGGATTGTTCCTCGAGATTTTGCCAGAATCTGCGATTCATTTTGGAGGCTCGAGTACCACCCCAAGTCCTGAAATTTTATTTGAGGGAATGCGTGGTGGCATGTATGTTGTGAACAAGCATTTTCCGCGTTTTGTGGCTGAATTGACCAGACGTTTGTTCCAATTGATTGCATGGTTTATGGGTCTGTTCGAGAAGCGCATTGAATACAAACGCACATGGCATAAACTCGATTCTTGCATGAAACGTGGCGACTACCTCGAGACGCCGTTTCCTTTATCTGGACGTGGTGTGGTTCATTTTGAACAACCTGCGAAAACGAAACCACTACTTGATCGTTTCAAGTTGCAGTAGCGCAAATTTGTAAAAACCAATGTAGACTCTGTACCGTGGATGTTTTTCGTTTAATAAGCTTTGAATGGCGATATATTCTCATCGGAACGTTATTTTCAGTGGCAATGGGATTTAGTGGACCGTTATTGCCCAAAAATGTGATCTTGCCCTTGTTCAACGATATTATTGGCAAGAATAGATTTGATCTGATTTCGAGCGTGCTTTCCACAGGTGCTTTATTGCTGTCGGTGAGTATCGTTAGTTATTATATTCAAAACACATTGTTCGCACTTGGAGGGGCTTCGTTTGGAGTCAGAGCGCGGGCTGCGGTTTTTAGAGGCATGTTGTTGGCTTCGACTCTCGAGCGCGACACAACCGATGCGTCCTACTCGAGTGGTGGTCGCACTGCGCGGCTGAGTCTGGACATCAGAGAGCTTGAGAATTTTTTGATGTACGAACTGCCGATTCTGACTGGGCAGGGTTTAACCGTGGTGATTGCATTTGCATTAATGTTTTTGCAAAATCAACGTTTGACCTTGGGCTTAATTTTGATCACCATTCCATTGGGACTTTTGCTCACTTTTGTCGGAAAGCGTATTCAGGCTGCATTTCAACGAACTCAAGATGCGGCAGAACGAGCCACGGCTGCCATGAGCGAAAGCTTATCCAAACTTGAAGTCATCAAAGCTTTCAGGCTCGAGAAAGCGATGCTGGCGCGTTTTCAGATACAAAATAAACAACAAGCCCAGTCAAGTTTATCCAGGGCACATTGGTCAAACCTCAGTTCGCCAATTTCTCAACTGATGGTGGGTTTGGGTGCTGGCACGTTGGTTTTGTTTGCCTTGGGCGAAATTCGTGCAAAGAACATGACTGGACCTGAACTAATTGCCTATTTGGGTTTGTTGGTGATTCTGATCGCTCCTTTGCAATTGTTTAGTTACGCATACTCGAGATTGTCTGCCATGAAAGACCCTGCCAGAAGCATTCTTGCTGCCATGAGTCTCGAGCCTGAAATTGAAACTGGTTCTCTTGAAACCCCGAAAACGGGTTGGCGCGGTGAGATCGAATTTGTCAAGGTGAATGCGCGTTACCCTGGTTCTCGAGATTTGGCGCTTGAAAAATTAAGTTTGAAACTGAGCCAAGGCGAAATGGTGGCGGTTGTTGGTGCATCTGGCGGCGGTAAAACCACGTTGACACGGTTGCTGTTGCGACTTCTCGAGCCTGAAATCGGAAAAATCACTCTGGACGGATTTGATATTCGGGATATCAAAAGATCCAGTGTGCGTGAAGCGATTGCGCTGGTACCACAACAACCCGGTTTGTTCGCTGGCAGTATCGCGGAAAATTTGCGACTTCCAACTCCAAACGCTACAGATAGCGAACTTTGGACGGCACTCGAGGCAGCAGGATTGAGCGAAGAAATCCGTGCCATGCCAAACACCCTCGAGACCCAGTTGGGCGAAGGTGGGGCTGGTTTGTCAGGTGGACAACAGCAACGATTGGCGATTGCTCGTGCCCTTGTCAGCAACGCAAGTGTTTTGATCTTGGATGAACCCACCGCAGCGCTTGATGGACACTCCGAAGCCCTGGTTAGAAATACGTTGGAGCGTTTGAAAGGTATTAAAACCGTGCTGGTGATCGCACATCGGCTTTCTACGATTGAAAGTGCTGACCGAATTTTGGTGCTCGAGAGTGGACGAATTATTGAGCAAGGTTCTCATTCAAATTTGATGCTCGAGCGTGGTTCTTATCGAGCCTTGGTAGAATCGTCGGTCAGGTAGTTAAACTCTAAACGCATTCTCGAGGCAAGGAGCATTTTTGAACTGGATTTCCCGTCTTAACTCGAGATACCCGCTGTTGGTGCTGTTGGTCTGGCTTGTCATTTTTGTGATTGCGATTCCTGTGGCTTCCAAAGCAGGCTCGAGGTTTGATGTATCTGGCGGCGGCGTGCCGAATTCTGAGTGGGAACGGGTCACGCGCCTTCTCGGCACAGAATTTCCAACGGTTGACACTGGCGAATCTTTTATTCTGGTATCCGACTCGAGTTTGGCATTTGAGAACCAAAAATTTCTCGAGCTTTACAGTGCATTGTTAAAAAGATTGGGTGCTTTGAACGGCATTGTCAATATTGATCGATTTGACCTCCCAAATTCTCCGATTCAGGCGTTTGGTCAAGTGCAAAATCGTTTTGTCTCGGTGACTCGTATTTCGGCGTTGTATGGAAATCCTGCGTTGCTCGAGAACATGCGAATCGCGGTTCAAGAGATTGTGCCCGAAACCGAGTCTCGAGGTACTGACAAAACTCCTGAAACACAGTTTTTGATTACTGGCTCGAGCGCCGTCAATCAGGATTTTGCCAGGTTGACCGAATCGGACGTGCGGCGCGGTGAACTGACTGCCTTACCGCTCACGGCTATCGTGTTGGTGTTTGCTTTTGGTGCCCTGATCGCGGCCGGTTTACCGATCGTGGTAGGTGTGTTTTCAATCACGGTCACACTCGCCTGCGTTTACGTGGCAACCTTCATCATGCCCGTCTCGAGTTTTGCCTTGAGTGTCGTGACGTTGTTTGGTTTGGGTGCAGGCATCGATTATGCGCTTTTGGTGGTTAACCGCTTTCGTGAAGCGTTGGAGGGCAATTCCGACCCTCGAGCCGCCGCATTTGAGGCGACGAGTTCGGCGGGGCGTTCCGTGGTGTTTAGCGGTTTGACCGTGGCGATTGCCATGCTGGGTTTGCTCGTGCCAAATCTGGCATTGATTCGTTCGATGGGTGTGGCGGGCTTGTTAACCATCACCGTGACCGTTCTGGTGAGCATAACGCTGCTTCCAGCCTTGCTTGGTTTGCTGGGCGAACGAATCAATTTTCCTCGAGCCTTGCACCGTTTCAGTGAACTGGGACGCACTGGCGGATTTTGGGGTCGTTGGGCGGAACGGGTGATGGCGCATCCTATCATTTGGGGGTCAGCTGCGACAGTTTTTTTATTGCTTTTGGCAGCTCCTGCTTTGGGCATGAAACTGGGTTACACGGGCGCGTTCGGGCTGGCTCCTGGCGTCGAATCTCGCAAGGGACTCGAGTTAATTCGACCCCTGGCATTGGCAGGCAGTTTGGACACGTTTGACGTGCTGATTGACCTCGGAAAGCCACAGGCGTTTACTGCCGAGGCTCGAGCCAAATGGCGCAAGTTCGATGCAGATTTGAGCGCTTGGACGGATGTTCAACTGGTGTACTCGCCATTTTCGCTGGTGCGCTTAAATGCGAACACTCGAAATACCAGCTCGAGCAACCCAAGTACGGTTTCGGCACTTAATTCTGCCAGTGCGTTAACCCAAGCGTTTCTCAGCACCAACCGACGTTACCTGAAGGTACAAATAGTTCCCAAACAAAACATTCGCACCCAAGATGTCGGCGGTTGGATCGATCGCATCCGAAGCCAAGCTAGTAATTCGGGATTCTCGAGCGTTTTGATTGGTGGCGCTCCAACGAGTAATTTTGAAATCACTCAAGCCATAACTGGTGCAATTCCAATTGCGATTGGTTTGGTGTTTGTTCTGACTTTTATTGTTTTGGCAATCGCGTTTGGATCAATTTTGATCCCGCTTAAAAGTATTTTCTTAAATTCGCTCAGTGTCGCCGCGAGTTACGGAATTATTACCATGATTTTTCAAAACGGTTTTCTAGCCAGTTTTTTCAACGCCCCAAATGATGTCGGCGCAATCGATGTCACCCTGCCGTTGGTGATGTTTGCTGTGATTTTTGGACTTTCAATGGATTACGAAATTTTCCTATTGACCCGCGTTCAAGAGGGTCACCTGGCAGGACTCGACACTCGAGAAGCCGTTAAAATTGCCCTCGAGCGCACGGCGGGCGTGATCACCAGTGCTGCCTTAATCATGGTTATTGTTTTTGCTGGTTTTATTCCTGGCAGCGTGGTGGTTAACAAAACAATTGGTCTGGGTTTAAGTGTTGCCGTGGCGCTCGACGCGACCATTGTGCGCTTGATTCTTGTGCCAGCCTTTATGGTCTTGGCGGGCAAATGGAATTGGTGGTTGCCAACTTGGTTGCGCCGCGTGCTGCCAGGAGTCAAACTCGAGCATTAATAATCAGATAGTGGGTCAGTCCAAATGCTCGAGTTTGATTTACAGTCGTTCTGAAAGCAAAATCTCGAGTTGAGCATTTCGAATTACACCATTACCAATAATCAGTCGAAGACTCGACCAAAGCACGATATGCGCCATCTACCACCATCAAACCTGATTGCAAACATTGTTCAAAGACAAAACAATTCCACAGCTCGAGTTTAACAGGTTGTTTGTGGGTCAAGAAATATCTGAAAGTATCTTAATTTTGTCAAAAACCTTTGGGAAGGCAGTTGAGTTTTTTTGCACGTTCCAAAATTTTAGAAAGTTTTGAGAAATCTCCGTCAGTGTGGTCTAGTTCTTTTAAGACTGATTCACATGAATCAATAGGCTCTATTTTATGTGTTACCGTTTTAGGATTGACTTTCAAACTCAACATTAAAGCGCCATACACAATGACCAGGAAAAAAAGTGCCCACACACCGCGATATATTTTGTGCAAATTCGGTTGTGGTACTTTAGATAATTTACTGCTGAGGTTCGATTTTAATGGATTGACAAGTTCTTCAAGTTCTTGTGAACTCGAGAATCGATCTTCCATTCTTAACTCGAGCGCTTTCATCAACATTCTCGAGAATTCTGATGTGACGTGTGGTGCAAGGTTTTGGGGTAACTCGAGTTTTTTGCCGTTGGCACGATCCAAGGCAGGAACTGGCGCAATTCCAGTTATGGCTTCATAAATAGTCGCTGCCAACGCGTACAAATCTGTGCTGGGCGTCAGCATCACCTCCTGCCCGTATTGCTCGAGAGGCGCATAGGCTGGGGTCAGCAAACGGCTGGTGATTTTGAAACGTTGATTGGCACTAAATTTTGTCACTGATCCAAAATCGATCAATTCCACACCGCCTTTTTTGGTCACAATAATGTTTGCAGGTTTGATGTCTCGGTGCAACATGTCTTTGCTGTGAACTTCTGCCAGCAACTCGAGAATCGGAATCATGACAGCCCGAGCTTCAAATTCAGTCAACAAAGCGCTGCGTGCAATTCGAGCCTCGAGCGTTTCGCCATCAACAAATTCCATCGCAATAAACGCGGTGCCAAATTCTTCCCAGGTAGCAATAAAGCGGGTGCTGCTCGGGTGATTTAGTGCTTTTAAAGTGATGGCTTCGCGTCTGAAGCGCAATTTTAACTCGTCAAATTCTTGTTGCATCCCAACCTGGGGCTGCAAGTTTCCGCTCGAGTCACGACCCACAAGATGTTCTGGAAAGAGTTCTTTGATGGCAACTTTTGCGCCTGTTGCTGGGTGTTTTGCCAAATACGTGATGCCGAAACCACCTTGTCCAAGCACGCCCTCGAGTTCGTAAGTACCATCGAATAACCGCAAACCTTTGGGCAGCGATGTGCTTGTCGCCACCAAACTCGAGCCGCAAACCGTACAAGTCTTCGAGAAAGCTGGGTTGCTCGAGTTGCAGTATGGGCAAGTTGTGGTTTGAGTGTTCGGCATTTGTCTCAATCGGGTACGGTGTGAAGCTTTATTTCGTTCCAACTTATGGTCGTGATAGCTTGCCTGCAATGACCGCTCGAGTTGCGCCTGTGGTGTGCGGCAGCGTGTTCGTCCAACCTTGAAAAGCGTAATAGCCAAGCAAGGCAAAGGCTGCGGCTTCACGCGTCGAACTGTTAAAGCCAAATTCGGCAAATGGCGTTTCCTCGAGCGTCAAAACCTTCACGCCTGCCAAACCTTGCCGCATCAGGTTCATCAAAACAGGATTGAACGTGCCGCCTCCCGCCACGATCAATTCATCCAAACCGTGCTCGAGAATAAATTGCTGGTACGCGTCCGTGATGGTTCGCGCCGAGAATGCCGTGACGCTCGAGACAATATCTTTGGGTTCAAGTTCAAACACGCCCTGCAATTTCTCGAGATTCCAGACTTCGCGCCCAGTGCTTTTTGGAGGCGGCAATTGCAAGTAAGGGTCTTGCAACCAGACCTCGAGCAACTGGGTTTCGCTGCGTCCTGTGGCAGCGATTAATCCGTCTTTGTCGTACCGATGCCCTAGTTTTCCCACGGCTTCATCAATCAAACAATTCGCGGGTCCAGTGTCGAAGGCGATGACTTTTTCTGCCTCGAGTCCAGGCAGGTACGTAACGTTGGAAATCCCACCTAAATTATGTATCGCACGTTTGACGCCTTTTTCGGCAAAGAATATTCGATCTGCAAATGGCACAAGCGGCGCGGCTTGACCTCCTGCCGCCATGTCCGCCGTGCGAAAATCCGAAATCACGGGCAAGCGTGTGGCTTCGGCAATTGGAGCTGCTTCGCCAATTTGCAAGGTCGCTCGAGTGTGCCAGCCTTTGGATTCATCAATTCTCGGAATGTGAAACACGGTCTGCCCGTGGCTGGCGATCAAACCCGCGCGGCTCGAGAATGGTTTTGCTGCCTGTGCATAGACTTCACCCAGCGCAAAATGAAGTTGCGCTAAACTGCTGGTTTTCAATTCGCCGCGCATCGCCTCGAGCACCACGGCGCGAATGTCGTCGGGGTAAGGCGTGTACTGATGCTCGAGCACGCGCCCACGCGGAACAGCGTCAGCCAGCAATGGGGGAGAGGAGTTCTCGCCAAGGCTTGGGAAATAATCTGGAAGCTCGAGCAGCACGGCATCAACGCCATCGGCGCTCGTACCGCTCATTAAGCCAAGGATTCGCCTCGAGTTGGACATATTGGAAGTTTAACCCGAGGGTATTAGCGCAGCTCGCGTAGGTCCTTTTGGCTGAACATCCACGCACCGATCAGAACAATTCCAAGTCCCGAAATGGCGATGACAATGTTGGCATCAAATCGGTCAAGTAAATAGCCAATCAAGGCAAATCCAAGTGGGCTTAGGCTATACGAAATCATGCTCATGATGCTAAAAACGCGTCCGCGGTATTCGTCGGTCACGGTCAGTTGCACCCAAGTTGGCATAAGAACGTTGATCAGACCTAAAATAATGTTAATAGAAACCATTCCAAGAATGACAATCCAAATTGAACCAGTAAATCCAAATATGCCAGCGATTGCAAAACCAACAACGATATAACCCAATGACACCAGCAAGCCCCGCCGTTTGATGGACAAAGCAGAGGCGAGTAAACTTCCCAAAATGACTCCAATGTTAAGAGCAACAATGGTTGAACCATACCAACTGAAGTCAATTTTAAGAATTTTGGTGATGTAAAATGGAAGTCCAATAATGATTGATGGGGTGACCAGATTAAAAAACGCGATTGAAATGAGGTAGATCATCAAGGCGTTGTTCTTTCGGGCGTAACGCCACCCTTCGGTAATATCATTCAGCATTCCCGAAGACTTTTGTGGTGCTTTGGTGGTGACAACATTTGGTCGAATGAACATTAACGCCAGTGTCATGCCAAAGAACGACAAACCATTAAAGAAAATTGCTCCAGCCGTACCTGTCGCCACAACCAGCAGGCTTGCCAGGGCGGGTCCAGCGATTTGGGCAAAGTTACTGCCGATGCTGAACGAAGAGTAGGCACTTTTGAGCTGATCGGTTTGCACCACACTTGGCAGCATGGCATCAAACGCAGGGTTCGAAATGGCATAAAACGAATTGTTGACAAACGCCACAATGTACAAATGCCAGTATTGCACCAAGTCTGAATAAATCAGCCAAGCCAGTACCAACATGATTAGACCTCGAGCAAAATTAGACCAAACCACCAGTTTTTGGCGATCCAAACGGTCTGCCAAAGCTCCGCCCGTTAAACTCATCAGAACAGTTGGTAAAATTCCAAAAATAGTCATGCCGCCAACTGCCAATGCCGAACCTGTTAATTTGATGATTAAGACAATCCGAGCGATGTAATAAATTGAATCGCCCAAACCCGAAAACGTAAAACCAGCCCATAAAATCGCAAAGTCACGGTTTTTGAACAACTCGAGGTTGGCGCGAAAACTTTGGGTTTTGGTTGAATTCATGTTGGTAAACTCGAGGGTATAGACTTGTAAAATTTCACGATGAAAACGATCTTAACTGGTTTAAACCCACTTATTCAAGCACGGCAGGGATTTTGTAAACCAACCTCGAGTTTGCCTCGGTGATACGTTCCATTTCTTCAAAGCTCAAACGCCGAATTTCGGCGAGTTTTAGAAGCGTAAAGCGCACATGAGCTGGAGTGTTGCGTTTGCCGCGAAATGGCATTGGCGCGAGGAAGGGCGCGTCCGTTTCGACCAGCAGCCGCTCGAGCGGCACGATTGCGGCGGCATCGCGGATGGACTGCGCGTTTTTATAGGTTAAGTTTCCGGCAAAAGACACGTGAAAGCCCAAGTCAAGCCCAGTCTCGAGTAATTCTGGGTCACCCGCGAAGCAATGCAAGATGCCCTTGTTCCAACCTGCGTTTCTCAACTCGAGCGCACAGTCAGCAAATGCGTCTCGAGCGCCGTCCTTGTCCCGAGTATGAATGATGATAGGCATGTCAAAGCGTCTGGCACACTCGAGTTGCCAATTCAGACTCTCGAGTTGCAGGTTTTTTGGTGCGGAATCCCAGTAGTAATCAATGCCAGACTCGCCAATGCCGACGACCTTGTCTTCCATCATCAACTCTTCCAACTCGGTAGTGTTGTACAGGTCATACAAATTTGCGTCACACGGGTGCAAACCCACGGTCACATAAACATGCTCGAGTTCGCGGCTCAGTTTTAAGGCATCCCGAGCATGGTCTGGCGTGTGACCGATCACCACCAACGCGTTCAGACCAGGTGCTCGAGCCGCCTCTAATGGGTTTTCCACCGAATACAAATGGCAATGCGTGTCGATCATCAACGCTAGACTACCAATCTTTGAGTTTAAAACGTCGCCATGAGCCGCAATTATGAGAGCCTTGTTCTGCTTTGCTCCATGTGGTTTTCGCTGCACTTCACGCTTCTCACCACGTAAAGCGCGATATTCTGCGTGTGGCTCGAGTTTCCCTTATCGCTCTCGGAATCCTAATTCTTGTAGGCTTGGTGCTGAGTTTTTTACCAAGTTCTGCCAAAACGCCATTGGGCGAGGTGACCCTCGAGAACGTGGACTTGGTGTTATACCCCGCCGCAGACCCGAACGCGAAATGGACTTTTAAAGCAGGTGTTGTGAAATACAATCCCGAATCACGCTCGAGCGTGGCGACGGAACTGAGTGAAGGTCAGCGTTTGGTGAAAGGAAAACTCGATTTAAGTTTGTACACCAAAACCGTGACCATTGACTCGAATGACAATTTGCAAACCCAGCGTGCCACGATTTTTATTCCAGATGGGTGCTACGTTTTAAAGCTAGGTCAAGATACAGGGCAGCAAGTTCAGATCGATCAGAACGCAGGTTACCGCGCCCCGTACATTGATCTCACGTCGCCCAACCTCAGTTATACAGCCCAAGATTTCACGGCATCGTTCGATATGACCCAAACCGATAGTAGAAAACCCAAAGCTCGAATAATTGACGGCGATGGTCAATCGTGCAACCAAGTAAAGGCAGGTATTCAACAATGAAACGCAACATTCTTAGCATTGGTTTACTCGTGATATTCGGCGTGGCGCTTGCAGCCGCAGGCTCGAGGGTCATCGAAATTGAAGGTGGTCGCCAACAAGGTGATCTTCGATTTGGACCTTATAAGTACACCGAAGGCGTCAAAGCCACCGTGCAAAAACTGCAAATTGCATCCACCGAAGGGTCACTGACTGCGCCACAAGGACTCGAGATGAGCAAAGCCCAAGGCAAGCGCACCGCAGGTTTTGGTGGCGGCGTGACCGTGACGCGTGGGCGTTTGACCGCCAAAGGACCGACGCTCGAGTACAAAGAAGAAACGGGTTTGGGGGTGCTGGCGGGTCCAACCAACATTGTGCAAAAACCTGAAAAAGCTGGTGAGGACGATGTTTTCATTACAGCTCTAAAAGCGACTTTCGATGTTGATACCAATATCAGCACTTCCGAAGGCAGCGTGAAATTGATTAACGGCAAACAATCGGCAACCTCGAGCAAAGTGGTGTTTGATGAAGAAAAGAACTTGGGTTGTTTAACAGATTCCAAAACTGTAACTTTAGTTCGTGAACCGAAAAAAGCAGGAGATTCTAAACTTGTGATTACCGCCAAGGAAGCTCGAGTGTTGACTGAAACAAATACGCTGGTGGCTGTTGGTGGTGTGACTCTTGTGGCAGGAGACAACACCACAACCGGTGATGCTTTGTATTACGATGATGATAAGGAAACCGCTTGGGTCGTTGGCAATGATGCAAAGAAAATACCTGCAAAAAATGTCAATAAAAAGAGCGGTGCGACTGTAACTGGTGGTACAATTATCAATTACACAAAGAAAAATGCGGTGAAGCAACTTGGCGAGAATTTTAAAATCCCGTTTGAAAAGTTCAAATGTGCGAGCGATAAGTAGCATATTTTTAATAGTATTTGGTATATCGGTTGCTCAACTTGATCCTGAGCAACCGGTTTATCAATTCCCTCCAACGATCACACTCGAGCGTAATGATAAAGTAATAACGGTTATTAAATATGGTCCTGATGATAAAGGACTGAATCAAACTTGCTTACCTGGTGATGATGATAAAGATCGTGTGACCAAATTTGTTTATCTCGATGAATTACCTTATTTTGTCCATGTTTTTATTGATAAAAATGTAATCAAGGCACATATGATTGTGGTTCGTAAACGAGAAAACGGTGATGGTGAGCTTGAAGCTTATGATGGCACAGCCAGTGTATCTGAAGCAGTAGATGCACCGTGTTTCCCAATCATCAAACCTGACCCTAAACCAAACACGGTTTTTGTCACGCAAGGCAAAACCCAACTCACAGGCTCGAGGCTCGATTACAGCCAAGAAACGGGTTTGGCAGTCATTGCCGGTCCAATCATTTTTTCACGATCTCAAGACAGTGGTGATGTGCTGCGCGGCAACAGCGAAAAGATTACGGTCAATGTGGACGAAGAAAAAACCTTTCTCGAGGGGAAAGTGATTCTCAAATCCAAATGCCGTGAATCGAGCGCGGATCGTGTGGAATACGACGATAAGAAAAACCGTGCGATTCTCGAGGGAAAACCGGCGCGTTCTACGGGTTCAGATGGTTCGGTGGTGGTAGGGGAGAGACTCGAGTACAACCTCGAGACGAACGATGTGATTGTGACTTCCAGCGATGAGGGCAATCCTGTGACAGGGACGTTTGATGATGAAGCCCCGCCTTGCAAATGAATTCAGCTCGGGATTTTCTCGTGACAAATAATCTGATTGCGTCCTTGCGATTTGCCTTGATACAGCAACACATCGGCTTGCTGTAAAGCCAGGTTTAAGTCACCATTCGCACCGTCTGAAACACCAGCCGTGAAACTCACACGCTGACCTTCAGGCAGTGATTTCCAAACGTGATTTGCTAGTGTTTTTCTGATGCGCTCGAGCACTTCGCACGCAATTTTGGTTGACGTATCGGGCAATAAGACCACAAATTCTTCGCCACCAAAGCGTGCCAGGGTGTCTTGAGAGCGCAAAGTCCCAAAACCAATTTGGACAAATTCGCGTAACACTTGGTCGCCAGTGTCGTGCCCGTGCGTGTCGTTGATACGTTTAAAGTGGTCTAGGTCTATAATCGCTACCGAACAATTTTTACCCTTCTTTTCACGCAATTGATCTGCGCCGTGCGTCATCAGATATCGGCGGTTGCGAACACCAGTCAATTCGTCTGTGTAAGCTTCATCAATGGTTTGCTGATGCAATCGCTCAAGATGTTCGAGGTTTGATTGCAGCTCGAGGTTTTTTTGACGTTCATTTTCGGCTTCGAGGGCAGCAACTTTATTGTGTTCTAAAACTTTGAGCGCTCTGGCATGTAAATCACTTGTCTCTTGAAAGACTTGCCGATGAAGCCTCATGTATTCGCGGTAATGGTGTAATGCCGAACGATCATCGCCTATGCTTTCAAACAATTGTGCCAGCAATTCGTGGGCAGACACTTCAAAAGGACGTAAACCCGTAGCGTGAACAATCTCGAGATGTGTTTGAATCAGTTCGATGGCTAGTGCGGGTCGTTCAAAATGCAAATGGACTTTGACCATTGCTGGAACGGCTTCCCATAAGATGCGCTCTCGGTTTTGTTTTGATTGTTCCAAAGCTTGACTTAAAACTTGTTGTGCATGGTCAAAATTGCCTTGTTGTATGGCTAAACTTCCAAGTCGAACATAAATATGATCCTCTACTGTCGGCATGTTTTCAAACCCGATTATTTCTAGGGCTTGCTCGAGCAATTGATGTGCTTGATTTAGTTTGCCTTGCGCTTCAAATACAGTGGCAAGATTGACCAGAGCGTAGGCTTGCCCGGCGAGGCTGTGGGCGCGTTGAAAGACTTCAAAAGCAGCCTGCAAATAAGGCTGGGCTTGTTCGTGTGACTGTAGCAATTTCATCATGCCCAAATCGTGGAGCGCACAACCTTCCAACTCGAGGTCTTTGGCTTGTTTGCTGAGTTCTAACTGTTCTTCCAATGCCAAACTTGCTGGGGCTAGTTCGCCCAATTCAAGGGCAGCACAGGCTTGATTGTTCAGTGCTCGAGCCAACCAAACGATGTCGTAGTGTTTGCGGAATACCAGGATGGCTTGACCAGTTTGTTCGAGCACTTCGAGCATGTTTCCATTGCGAAAGGCAATGTATGAGGTGATAACTCGAGCTTGCGCGTAGAGCAATGAATCATTTGATTCGTGCTGAAGGGCTTTTTCAGCAATTTCCAATGCCGCTTTGCGGTTTCGTTCACGTAAACGCCAACCCTCGAGTAGGGTCAAGGAAGCCTCGCTGATTGTGCTTGGTTCGTTCATGACATTTAAACTCCCGAATGGCTGCTTGGTTGAATTGTAGCATTCGATGCTTTTACAGACGTGTTTTTTACCAGTGTTGGTTCTTGCTAGAACTTATGCCAAAGTAAGGCAGACTAGTTTTTGAAATTTTACTGACAATAAATTAATATATATTGACAAATCTCTACTAGTATATGTAAAATATTGTTAGTTAATCAAGAATCATCAGTAACCTCGAGTTGCGGAAGGGAACGATCATGCACGCTGAAAGAACACGAGTTCTCGAGTTGGTCAAAAGTGGAGTCCTCACCATCGAGCAAGCAGATGAACTTATCGATGCACTGCAAACGGCAAGCCAGCCAACATTAGTCGATACAAATCACTTTCAACATCCAAAACCACCCAAGACCACCACAACTACCACCGTTACAAGTGAATTCACATCGACGCATCATGCGCCACCAAAACCACCACGTGCCCCTCGAGCAGTAGGCGGTGGAAAATTCAGCT
Organism: Deinococcales bacterium; assembly: GCA_031391225.1. Taxonomy (GTDB): domain Bacteria; phylum Deinococcota; class Deinococci; order Deinococcales; family JAAFIG01; genus JANXTZ01. The sequence continues at coordinate 1,651 of JANMUC010000065.1, read as the reverse complement.
TTGAGCAAATGATTGAACTCGGGAAATTTGGCATCAACATGCAATATGTTCGTGAACTCGCGGATGCAGGCTTAACAAACCTGAGCTTTGATGACATTATCGAATTTGGAAAATTTGGTATTCGCCCAGACTACGTGTTCGAACTGCAAAAACTGGCTGAAGAACTCGAGATTGAACTGGATTCGGAAAAAATCATTGAACTTGGAAAGTTTGGAGTTCGACCCGAAAACGTTCGAGAAATGCTCGAGAGCGGCTTGTTTGATCTTTCGCAAAGCCAAGCGGACAAGTCGCACGAAAAAATTCAAGCAAAGCGCGATCATCTTCAAGTTAAACTCGACAAAATGCAGGTAAAACGCGATAAGGTTCTGGCTAGAATTTCAGCCGCAAGTACAGAAAATGAACAAACGCGCTTTGCTCTTGCACATCATGAATTAGAAATTGAACTACAGAACTTAAATGAAGAACTGGATTTACTGCTTGCGCAAGAAATAGACCTCGAGGCGAATGTGTGAAACGAAAAGAAAAGTATCCGCTCCTAACACACGACCCTTTCACAGGCGAAGAATTGACCGTCACGCGGCTCGAGAATAAAGCACGGGGTTTGATTTTAGAGGGTGAATTCAGTCTGGGTTGGATTGCCAAACTTTCACCCGAGCAACTCGAGTTCGCAGGGGTTTTGCTACGGTATCGTGGCAACGTGCAAAAACTGGCATCCGAAATGGGTGTGGCGTACAACACGGCACGCTCGAGGTTGGATGACATTGTTGAAGCGCTCGGTGGCTCGAGTGATGCTGAACAAGTACCTGAGAAACCCAAAGTTAATGCCAATGAAATTTTAGCCAAGCTCGAGGCGGGCGAATTTACCTATGAACAAGCGATGGCGGCATTAAAGCGTAACTAAACGTTCAAAATATCTGGCTCGAGAGGCATGTCTCCCGAGCTTTTATATTGTTGCTAGAACTCGAGAGGCTTCCTCGGCGACCTCCTCGTCAACTTGAACGTCGTAACGTCCTGCTTGCATCGCGCCACTCGAACTGAAATCGCGTTTGCCGCCCATAAGCGAATAACCAATAAAACTCGAGATTGAACCGATGACCAAGCCCATCAATGCTCCTTGGGTGACGAGCGGTAGTGTTGGTGTGGGGCTGATCAGTCCCAGCGCCAAACCAATCATGACTCCAACGAATCCGCCGCGCAAGCCGCCCGCCAAGGCTGCCCGTCCCGAATCGAGCCGTCCTGTGATTTGCTCGACAAAGTGCAATTCTTCGGCAACGATGGCGACCCGTTCGACCGTAAATCCTTTGTCTGACAAGAAATCAACGGCTTTTTGAGCCTCGAGATAATTCTTGTAGCTGGCGATCACACGGCGACTTTGTTTGTTTTGAACTAAGAATCCTGGTTGCATGGCTTTACAATAACGAAATTGCAAGTTTTAGATTGAGATTTAGCCATGAATCCCGAGTTTCTTAATCGGTTTGAGTTGGTGTTTTCGGTTGACCTTTTCTGGTTTTTGGTATACCATGTGGTATTCCGAACTCGAGGAGTTCAATATGCCAGCAAATCCAGAAAACACCATTGCCACCTACGAAAAACTGCGCTCCAGCATTCTGGCACTCGAACTCGAGCCGGGCGAAAACCTGACCGAACGAGC
>JANMUC010000021.1:0-5418 GCA_031391225.1 Deinococcales bacterium | reverse complement strand
ACATTTTGGACGGCGAGAATGTGTGCATCCAAAGAATTAGTCCCGCGCAATTCGCGTCAGAATTAGCCTCGAGCATCAACGCCCGAATTTCTTCGGAGGTCGTGAGCAGCGCTTTAAAAATAATCTTGAGCGGAATTTTTTTGCTGTCATCCAAACCACTCGCAACGCCTCGAGCATTCCGAGCGACTTGTTTTAATGCCGCTTCGCCGTAAAGATGCTGCGAACCACAGACAAACCAGATTTCGGGGGTGGCAAGATTAATCATATATTCCTTTTGAAGCTCGAGTTTTACTGTCCGTAAATGTTGGTGTAACGGTCATAGAGTTTGTCAATATCGGCTTGCGCAATCGGTTTGACATCGCCGAGCTGCACTGCCAGAAACACGGTTCGCGCCACGTCCTCGCACATGACTGCCGCTTTGAGAGCGCTTTTTGCATTTTTACCCAACGCAAACACACCATGATTTTTGAGAATGATTGCGGGACTGCGATGCCCAGTTAAGATTCGCACGACTTCACGCCCAATTTCCTCGCCACCAATCAGCGCAAAACCACCGCACGGAATTGGACCGCCAAACTCATCCGCCATTGCCGTGAGCACACACGGAATTTCTCGAGCATTCGCCGCCCAAGCTGTGGCATACGGGCTGTGCGTGTGAACAATCGCGCCGACCTCGGGCATATGGCGGTAAATGTAGGCGTGGGTCGCGGTATCGCTCGAGGGTTTTAAACTGCCTTCAACAACTTTTGCCTCGAGATCGGTCACGACCATGTTTTCGGGACTCAGTTCCTCGAACAACAAGCCGCTGGGTTTAATCACCATCAAACTCGAGTCAAAATCCCTGGCACTCAGATTGCCCCCAGTCCAAGTCACCAGATTATTTCTGGGTAACTCGAGATGCCATTTTGCGACTTCAATTCGTAATGTCTCGAGCATCATGGGTGCTTTCGGGTGTTGGTTAGATTTTGTGGCATTTGGTTGCTCCTTATGTTTTGAACGGACAGCAAATAGCTGGTTTGCGTCTCATGAACTGGTACTCTCCAGAGACTTTAAAACAAATCCATCTTTGGTATTTTCAAAATACTTTGCTATTACGCTGCCCTCATCCCTAACCCTTCTTGCCCCTGAACCAGCACCTTCGGGCTTTGGGCGCTTCTCCCAACATCGGGAGAGGGGAATCCAAGCTCTAGTAAGTGTGGTTCGAGATTTTTTACTCACTACTTGCTTTGATTGCGAATGGCTTTCAAACGTTTCATGGCATCATTCGCGCCGCGTCCAAAATAATCGTGCAAGGTCTTGTACTCGGCGTAAAGGGAATCGTAAATGCGGGAATGCTCGAGGTTGGGCTTAAAGGCGCTTTTAATGGATTTGCCCATGACGTTGGCGGCAGCGTAAATATTGGGGTATGCTCCTGCGGCAACGGCGGCATGAATGGCGCTGCCCAGCGCAGGACCTTGGTGTGATGCGGCAACACTTAACTCGCGTCCAGTCACATCGGCGTAAATTTGCAATAGCATTTTGTTTTTAATCAAGCCGCCTGCAATCACCAGTTCTTTGACTGGAACGCCAGAGGCTTCAAACGCTTCAATGATCGTGCGAGTTCCATAAGCTGTGCTCTCAATCAAGGCGCGGTAAATATCTGGCGCTCGAGTGGCAAGGGTCATGCCGATCATCATGCCGCTCAGTTCGGTGTCCACGAGAACGCTGCGGTTGCCGTTCCACCAATCGAGGGCGATCAGACCATGCTCGCCTGGGGCTTGGGGGGCGGCAAGGCTGGTCAGGTAAGCGTGAAGGTCCATTCCTGCCTCTCGAGCGGCATTGTGGTATTCGGGCGGAACGCTATTTTTGACAAACCAACCGAAAATGTCTCCGACACCGCTTTGCCCTGCCTCATAACCAAACAGTCCTGGGCTGACACCGCCATCGACCACACCGCACATGCCTGGAACTTCGGCGAGGGTTGAGCCGTTCATGATGTGACAGGTGCTTGTGCCCATGATCAAGACCATCTGCCCTGGTTGCACGGCATTGGCGGCAGGCACAGCCACGTGCGCGTCTACATTCGCCACCGCCACCGCAATACCTTCGGGAAGTCCAGTCCAAGCGGCAGCCTGCGCCGTCAGACCTCCAACTCGAGCGCCCAAAGCATCGAGTTTGCTCGAGAGTTTGTCACTGGCAAAGTTGGCGAAATTTGGGTTGAGCGCCCCAAGAAATTCGCGGCTGGGATAATACCCATCTTGAAAATTGGCTTTGTAACCGGCGGTGCAAGTGTTGCAGGTTTCCACACCTGAAAGTTGCCAGATCACCCAATCGGCGGCCTCGAGAATCCGGTCTGCGGCGGCATAAATTTCTGGGGCTTCCTCGAGAATCTGTAACGCTTTGGCGAGCATCCATTCGCTCGAGATTTTTCCCCCGTAACGCGGCATCCACTTTTCATTTCTGGCATGGGCGAGGGCATTAATGCGGTCTGCGTGGGGTTGCGCGGCGTGATGCTTCCAGAGTTTGACGTAAGCGTGAGGATTGTTGCGGTATTCCTCGAGAAAACATAGCGGCGTGCCATCGGCTTTGACAGGCAAAACCGTGCAGGCGGTGAAATCAATCCCAATCCCAATCACCTCTCGAGCCTCAATGCCACTGTTTTGTATGGCTTCGGGAATCGTGTGCTTGAAAACCTCGAGGTAATCTTGTGGGTCTTGCAACGCCCATTCTGGAGGCAGTTTTGCGCCGCTCGAGGACAGCGTGTCATCCATGACGCCGTGAGGATAATCGAACACCGCATAGCCCAACTCTGCGCCGTCGCTGAGGCGCACAATCACCGCACGACCCGAAAGCGTACCGAAATCTACACCAACCGTATAGCGTTCACTCATTGAGACTCCCATAAAGGCGCAGCTTGATGTGCAACCCGATTTTCGGGCGCGGCAATCTTTTGATGCAGCACCTGAACACCGAAAGGCTCGAGTGTCATAAAACCGTCATCGGCTGATTGATCGCTGTAGTTTACGCCTTTTGCTGGCAGTCGAATGCGCTGTGGCTCAGGGGTGTGATTGAGCACAAACAAGAACCGTTCGTCGTTGGTGCGGCGTTCAACCATTTCGACCCCTTTTGGAGCGGCGACCTGAGAATGCAACTCGAGTTGTTCTGCCAGCCAAGCCAAAACTTCATGCTCGAGGTCTTCCCCCGCCGTACCGATCAGAATCACTTGCCCTCGTCCCACACGGTTTCGGGTGATGGCGGCACTTCCCGCGTAATGCCCTGTGGTGTAACTGGCGAGCACTTGTGCGCCTTCAGGCTCGAGGACATCGCACCAGATTTCGCTGGGCAAAACTTGCGTTTCTCGAGCAGGTAAATTCAGTTGAACTTGGCTTTGGGTTGAGCCGTAAAGCGAATCGTATTCGATGACTTTTGCCCCAACCAGCGAACGCAGCAAACCTGGCAGGGGCGCATTGACGACGGCATTGTGCTCGTCTTTGACGCCAGACCGAAAACTGAGCACCAATGTGCCGCCCCCTTGAACGTAACGCTCGAGATTCGCGGCGATTTCGGGCGTGACCACGTGAAGCAGTGGCACGACGACCAATTTATAATCTTGCAGGTCGTTGGTTGGTGAAACCACATCCATGCCAATGTTCTGGCTGTGAAAACTCGAGTAGAGCCGTTTGAAAAATTGCGCGTAATGCAGGTTTGGGTTGTTCTGCTGAATTTGAAATGCGAAACGCGAATCGTAAGATTGTACGAATGCCACGTCTGCTTTGGGACGCGTCTCGAGTATTTTTGCACCGAGTTCCTGAAGCTCTGCCCCGAGCGCTTTAACTTCCTGGTAGCGCCGCCCTGGTGTTCCGTCATGCTCGAGCAGTCCATGCCAGTATTGTTCAGCGCCGTGTCTGGCGCTGCGAAAACGAAAGAAGATGATGCCGTTTGCACCGTGGGCGATGGCTTGCATTGCCCAAAGCCGAATCTCGCCTGGTTTGGGGTGGGGCACAACGTACTCCCAGCCGCCCGCACCAGATTGCTGCTCCATCACCCAGAAAGCTTGATTTTTCAGCCCTCGCATTGTGGCATGACCGAGTGCCGCTCGAGCGGGTTCGTCGCCCTCAGAAATATTCCACCACATGCGCGGGTAGTTGTCCCAGGTGACGAGATCAAGCTTGTTTGCCAGATCGTAATAATTGATTTGATCGTAACCAAAACCCATCAAATTATGGGTCATAAAATGATTTGGACAGTGTTGCCGCAGAATCTCGAGTTGCAAATTCTGGTACTGAACGTAACTGTCCGATGAAAAACGGGCGAACTCGAGGCACAAGCTTGGGTTGTGGGTTGCACCCGTTTGCAGCGGCACGGGAATTTGTGACCAGTCAGTGTAGGTGTGACTCCAGAAAACAGTACCCCAGGCGGTATTCAATGCCTCGAGCGAGATGTATTTGCGTTTGAGCCACTTCTGAAATGCGGTTTGTGCTGCGGGGCTGTAATCGCGGTCACCAAATTCGTTGTCAATCTGCCAACCAATAACGGCAGGATGATTCGCGTAATGTTGCGCCATTGCCATCACGATGCGGCGCGTGTGCTCGAGGTATTCGGGATGGCTTGGGCTGTAACCGCGCCGATGCCCGTACGTCAAACGTCGTCCGTCTGGCAGCACACGAAAAATTTCTGAGTTGGCGGCGTACAACCAGGCGGGTGGTGATGCCGTTGGTGTGCCGAGCACAATCTCGAGTCCGTGATCTGCGAGCACGGTGATGGCACGGTCAAGCCAGGCAAAGTCAAAAACCCCGCATTCTGGCTCGAGCTTTGCCCAGGCGAATTCGGCGAGGCGCACAGTGTTAAAACCCGCCTCCCGCATCAGAGAGGCGTCAATTTCCCAGCGCGTTTCATCCCATTGTTCTGGGTAGTAATCCACACCGAAAGCGAATTTGTTGTGCATCAAAGAACCTCGAGACTAAATGTAGAATTTATTTTTTGCGGCACAAAAATCTCCGAATCGCGTATCACGATTCTGCATTGATGTTCACTTTTGTTGTTGTTCAAATTTAACTTCGGGGCGGGGCGGTGCTGCCACGTAAAACCAAATTTGGGCTAATCATTCTGAGTTGGTCAATGTTGTCTTTTTTGTCTACCCGTGCAATCAATTGCTCGAGCGCACGGTGGGCGAGCTGGCTAAAATCTTGGCGCACGGTGGTCAGTGCGGGTTCAAAAAATTCGGCATCTGGAATGTCGTCAAAACCAACCACCGACATGTCCCGTGGCAGCTCGAGGTTGTGTTGATGCAGGGCGTGCAGCGCCCCGAGTGCCATTTGGTCGTTGCCAACCAGCAAGCCAGTAATCTCGAGTTTTTGCGCCAGCAATTCGCTGGTGGCAAGATACCCACTGCGGGCGCTCCAATCGCCTTCAAATTCGGCGATAGGCTCGAGGTTGGCT
>JANMUC010000760.1:0-20645 GCA_031391225.1 Deinococcales bacterium | reverse complement strand
TGCCAACTTGGTTTGTATCCACTCGAGTTTTTAAGGCAACGATTTCCAGAACTCCCAGACCTCGAGCGCTTCATCAGACGCAGGTGCTTGATGCCCCATGTTGACAAAGCGGCATTCAACAACTGGTTGTCCGCAGCCCCTGTAAACAATGCACGGGTCGGGAGGAAACGGGTCTGAAACAGTGCTGCAACCATGTACTTTTCGGTAAAACAAGGTAGTGTCCTGAAACTCTTTGAGGGTGTAAGCGCCGTCACCAGCATCACCCGAAGCCGAACCATAACGGAATCGCACGGCAGGATATTTTTTGGTGCTGCAACTTGGGTTGTACCCAGTGTCAGCACCCGAAAATGGCGCAATCCCACGAAGTTGATCGCCCCTGGCGCAAGTCAGGGCGTTGGTCATGTCTGCGCCCCAACTGAACCCAGTCGAGAAAACCCTGGTTTTGTCAACGCAGTATTTCGTCTCGAGGTACGTCAGCATGGCATCAAAGAATGGCATGTCATAACCGTCGGTATGCTCGTTCCAACCGATGCCAAAATTTTCAAACTGAATACCTTGCGGAATGACCACAATGCCCTGATCGCCAGCCGTGTTGATGGCATCCTGAAATCCAAAGGCTTTTGACGCCTCAATGTTGCCACCATTGCCGTGAAACACGAAAACCACAGGTGTTAACCGCTTTGGATCAAATTTTTCTGAAATCAGAACCTGAAAGTCTCGAGTTTTTCCAGCGCCGTCTTTGACTTGGGCATTCTCGAGCTTTGCAGGGTCTGTGAAATTACTGCACGAAATGGGAGTTGGATTTTGAATAATTGGACTTGCGCCCGCGCAGGCAACCACCAAAAGACAGACGCAACTTGCGATCAAGACCAATACCGAAACTCGAGTTGGAGAGGATGTCATATGCTTTGGAGTGTAATTGTACTGCCTCTGAGAATCGACGTTTGTGGACTCATTTGCATAGAAAGCCCGAGCTTAAGAATTCATTCAGACGGATTCCAGAATTCTCGAGTAATCTGAGTGCGTGAAATTAACTTCTGGTATCGCAATTGGTTTGGCATTTGGTGTTCTTGGTCTGATCGTGCTTTCAGCGAAAGCACAAACCAGCAAAGTCGTCATCAATGAAATCTATTACGACAGCCCTGGCGAAGATCAGGGTAGTTTCCTCGAGCTTCGTGGTATTCCAAGCTCGAGCGTCAACGGGTTTTCGATTCAGACGTTTAACAGCAAAGGCACGCAAACCAGCAGCATCAAACTCGAGGGCAACTTTTCAAAAACTGGATATTTTCTGATCGCCCAAGACAAAACGGTGGTTGGCGCTAACCTGATCAATGACGCCGCAAACTTGGTCAACAAAGGTGGAGCGCTGCAACTTACCAGCGGCTCGAGCCTTCTTGATGCCGTGGCTTACGGCAGTGCTGGTAAAGCAAAGGGCGAAGGTCAAGCTGCAAAAGATACCCCTTCAGGCTCGAGTCTTTCACGAATTCCCGACGGTACAGATTCGGACAACAACGCCAAAGATTTCAGGATTTCCAAACCCAGTCCAGGCATAGCCAACGACGCGAGCATCCCTATCAGTTCAGTCAGTCCCAGCCCTTTAAAGCCACAACCTTCAGTACCAAACACAAGCCAAGCCTCGAGTGGTAAAAAACGGATTCTGTTCGACCTGACCAAACACGAAGCCGCAGGCAACAGCGATTGGCGCATTGACGGTGGTTACAGCGAATGGGCAGATGCCCTCAAAAAACTTGGCTTTGAAGTCTCGAGCTTGACTGGTAAAAGCATCTCGAGTAACGACCTGAACGGTGCTGGCGTACTGGTGATTCCCGAACCGCAAAACCCATTCTCGGACACTGAACGCAGTGTCATCGCTAGTTTTGTGGCTGGTGGCGGAGGCTTACTCATGATTGCCGACCACCGCGACAGTGACCGTGACAACGACGGTTGGGATTCGCCCGAGGTCTTCAACGGTTGGGATCAAAAATCGCCCGCCAATGTGGGAAACGAGTATCAAAAAAGCCTTGATGCCGCCAAAACATTTGGACTCAGTTTTAGTCTGCAAAGTTCATTTCAAGACCCCGTTCTGACCATCGCGCCACTGGTCAAAAACCCGATGCTTGAGGGTGTGGGAAAAGCTGGAATTTACGTTGGAACAAGTGTTGATGTGAGCAAAGGCACGGCATTAATGGGTGTGAATGGCAAAACTTATTTTGCAATCAATACGGTGCAAAATGGTCGGGTTGCCGCCTACGGAGACTCGAGCATGTTTTCTGACGGGTCGTTCTCGGATGGGACGCGCAGCAAGTACAACAATTGGGCAAACCTAGACAACGCAAAGCTTGCGATCAACATGGTGCGTTGGTTGGTCAAAGATTTAAATTAGCTTCGTATCTCGAGAACATTGGTGTCCGAAAAAATGTTCTCGAGGAATGTTTTGAACGCATTGCACTGATCTGATTCGAGTTTGAAATGAATCTCGAGCGTGGATTCAATTCCCAAAGCGAGAACTTTTTGAGGTTCAAAGGTGATGCGTACTCGGTTTGACCAAACTTCAAATCGCGCGATACCACCATAGCCAGACCATCCTTGTTCGTTGATCTCGAAATAATAGTTGTTCAGCCCCAGTTCAACGTCGGCTTCATCAAACTCGAAGGCGCGTTGCAACATGAAGTATTTCGTGGTTTCATACTGGCTATCAGCAAATCCAAGCAACCAAAAATCTTCCTCGAGTTGCCAAGTGACGCTTTGGGCAATAAATTCCATTTCTAGCCAACCAATCCCACAAATTCGTTGATATTCACCCGAATCTGATCCAGGCTCGCAGTCCAGAACGCCGTATCCCTGGTGTCAATCCCAAAACGTGCGCCCAGCGTTGCGGCATCTGCCATGCCCGTGCTCGAGAGCAAATCGTCGTAGCTGGTTTTGAACGTTTCGGGGTCTTGAAGGTATTTGGCGTACAAGCCCAGCCCGAACAACAAACCGAACGTGTAGGGGTAGTTGTAATACGACAAGCCACCCGAATAATAATGCCCTTTGACCGCCCACATGTAAGGGTGCAGCGCGTTCGGGTCAAGTCCGTCACCATACGTCTCGAGTTGTGCCTCGAGCATCAGGTTTTTGAGTTCTTCGACACTTAACTCGCGCTTTTCCCTGGCTTTAAAAAGCCTTGATTCAAACAAGAACCTCGAGTGAATGTCCACCACAATTTGTGCATGTCCTTGAATGTCATTCTCGAGCATTCCCAATTTTTCCGTGCCTGTGGCTTTTGCCAGTGCCGCTTTCATGATGATGGTTTCGCAGAAAATGCTGGCGGTTTCGGCAAGGGTCATTGGGGTTTGACGCTGCCACGGCGTGCGGTCTTTCAGGCATAAGTTGTGATAGCCGTGCCCGAGTTCGTGTGCCAGGGTCGAAACGCTGTCGAGGCTGGGTTCAAAATTCAGCAAAATGCGACTTTCACCACTGCGCACACCCATGCAGAAAGCACCGTCACGTTTGCCGTTGCGTGGTTCGGCGTCAATCCAATTTTTATCAAAAGCTTCTCGAGCATAATCCTCGAGTTTTTTCGAGTATGTGCCAAAATTCGTTGCCACAAATTCGGTACTCTCGGCATAACTCCAGTTTCGTGCGCTTGTACCTACAGGGGCAAAAATGTCGCACCAGAGCAAACCGTTTTTGCGCCCGAGAAGTTTGGCTTTTGCCTTAAAGTACCGCCTGAAATCTGGGAATGATGCTACACAAGCCGTTTGCATCGCGGTCAGCGTTTCGCGGTCAATGTTGGCGGTGTTCAAACTTGGCTCGAGGGAGTCAACGTACCTTCGACGCTCGTTCTTGACGTTCACTTCGCCTTTGATTGAATTTAAGGCTGCTGCCAATGGTACGGCAACGGTTTCCCAAGCCTCGAGTTCGGCTTTGAAGGCATCTTCCCTGGTTGCGGCTTCGACATGTCGTGCCAAGCCACGCACGGCGCTCATCGGCAGCACCGCATCGCTGACTTGCACCATCAACCTTGAGGTGATATTCCCATGCAGTTTCGCCCAAGCACTCGAGCCGCTCGGGTTGAGGCTGGCAGCCAAATCCTCCTCGGCGGGTGACATTTGATGCCTTGCATCGCTTTGAATTTTCTCGAGCACAAACTGATGGTCTTTGGCGAGTTGTGACTGTTCAAAAATCGGTTTCAAATCAATGTTTTCCAACCAAGCGTAAAAGCGCGTCGTGACTTTACTGCTGCGCACATACGCTTGTTGCAACTCGCTGGCTTTGGCTTGCGCCAGATCGTTTCTCGAGTCGGTGCTGGTAAAGCACGAAATAAAAGCACTAACCAATTTCGAGGTGGTCATGAACTTGACGGATTCTGGAAAATACTTCTCAAAAGCTTTCAGTACAGCCTCGATGCTGGGTAGAGTCTCGAGCTTATGAATTTTGTGTGCGTCACAAATTTTCTCCAAGGTTTCAACACTTGAGAAAACGCTTTTGAACGCTGCTTCAAACTCTGGCGACTCGAGGCTTGGAAAGATACTAGAAGTGTTCCAATGTGGCAGTTTCTCGGCAATGGCGGTCATCTTGAACTCAGTCTAACGTTTTTCTGTTTCAAAATCGTAACGATAGATTGAATGCTCCAAAGTGTCCATGCGCAAAATTGCTTACGCACTTTCCCAAAACCTAAACTCGAGCTATACTGAACCTCGGGAAGAGTACCTGGTGTTGCGCTCCAAGAGAGGGATTCTCGAGGCTGAAAAGAATCCTGAGAGGCAAACCAGCGAACGTCACCCAAGACGTATCAAGGGAAGAAATGGCTTTTGCTAGATTAGAACCCTTCGGGAGCGCCCGTTATTGCGCGATTGAGCGCCCTTAAACGGGAAAAGCGGTGGTATCGCGGGACTCCTTGTCTCGTCCGCATGATGCAATGGCGGATGGGATTTTTTTGTACCAGGGAGAAGCCGTGAAACAACAATGCGTTCTTTACATCACAACCCAAAAACAATTACTGGTTTTTAGTCAGCCAAACCCGCGTTGGTCAACCATGCAAGTCGTCAAAGGCGTACTCGAGCTTGGCGAAACCCCGCTTGATGCCGCCAGCCGAATCTTGCAATCTGAGACAGGCTTAACCCTTGAGCATCCAATCTTGTTGGATTCCCAGACATGGGAATTCAGTTGGGAAGGGGAGAGCAACTTAGAGCTGGTGCATTACGTTTGGTTTCAAGCCAAAACCGAAACTCCCGAAGCTTGGACGTACAACGGCTCGAGCAACGAATTCGATCAACCCAGAACCTACCAGCACAACTTTATACCGCTCGAGGAAGTCAAACTCGAGTGGGAGATGGCGATTGGACTGCCAAAATTGCTCGAGGCATTGACCGCACGAACCCGAGTGCTGGCGTACATCACGCGCAACCGAGCCGAGATTCTGGTATTCAAGCATGATGCTTCGTACCCTGACGCGGGTGTGCAAGTTCCAGGCGGTGGACTCGAGCCAAATGAAACCCTCGAAGTTGGTGTGATGCGCGAAATTCTCGAGGAGACAGGTCTGAAATTGACTGGGAAGCCCATATTTTTGGGCGCTCGAGTTCGGCAATCTTCACAATACGGACCACAGTTTGAACATTACTTCTGGCTCGAGGCTGACCCCAGCACGCCCGACGCTTGGACGCACAACGTCAGCGCCGGCGAACTTGATAACGGCATGAAGTTTCATCACGAATTTATGCTACTCGAGCAACCAGGTATTGACTGGGAAATGGATTGGTTTTTGCCCCAGTTAAAAAAACGCATTTCATCTCGAGAACGCGTGGTCTGCTACATCACCCGGAACCGCAAAGAACTTTTGGTGTTTGATCACAATGACCCACATATCACAGAAGGTATTCAAGTCGTTGCGGGTGGAATTGACGACGGTGAAACCCTCATTCAAGCCGCAATTCGAGAAGTGCTGGAAGAATCAGGATTAAAGCTCGGTAAACCAGTTTTTTTAGGTTCAGAATTGATTCAACCGCCACCAGAAATAAGATCAAATTTAGACATTGCCCCTAACTTAAAACCGCAACTCTGGCATTACTTCTGGTTTGAAACCAGCGAAACTCGAGATTCTTGGGATCACACAGTTACGGGTGGCGGAGAAGCTGGCGAAGTGTACCAGCAAAAATTTGTGGAACTCGAGGATGTAAAACTGGCATGGAAATTGGATTTGATGCTCGAGAAATTGAAGTTGCTTAAAGACCCTGACCAAGGAGGTGCTTGAATGATCAGAATCTCAACACAGACACTCGAGTTGATGCCCAGCATTGACCAAACCAAACGCATCAGTCAGTCGGCTGCGATGTTAGATGCGATCCTCTGCCCAGATTGGGAATCACGGTATTTTTCGTTTAATGCGCGTTGGAAAAAGCAAACCATGATGGCTTCAATGCGCAACGGTTCGGGTGACGATTACTTCATGACCTTCTCCAGTGCGGGTGCAATCCTGAAAGGTTTCGATCACGAATCTGCCATGAGTCCATACGCCCAAGAACAGGAACGTGTCTGGACTGGCGTGCTCGAGAGTGTACCAGCAGCGTTTTCTGATTTTCAAAACGATGCAGCCTTTAAACTCGAGGACACCACATTTTGTATTTGGCATTTAACGACAGATGTTGGTTGGAAGCGTGGTTCGATAGAATTTCCAAAAGACGAACACGCAAACGATGGTTCTGCTGGGTTGCTCTGGATTTTTGATGGCTTACCAGAAACCTATCAGAAATGGGCGAAAGAATATTATGAAACAAGTGTTCCGATTGCTGCGGTAAGGCATATTTACGCGCATCAGCCGTTAATAAAAGCCATTGTTCAAAAGTTAAATCCAGAACTTGAACTCAGTGACCTTAAGGAAGATATCCTCGAGATTGGGTATCCAAAAATTTGATTCTCGAGTTGGAATTGGCGCGGTTGGATAATGTTTGACCTTCCAAATTTGACCAAAAATGACACTACGAGTAGTATCACAAAGGAACGCTGAATGTCCAAAATCCGAAAACTAATCGAAAAGCTTTTGCTGTTACCAACAAGTACCGACATCGAAGACGTGATCAAAATTTACCTGTTTTTCGGATGGACTCTTCGCGCAGGTGGCAAACACACCAACATTCTGGTTTCACCAGACCAAACCAGAACTCGAGCAGTACCAACAATTAGTGGCAGACACGTCAAAACGCATTACGTCAAAACAATGATCGAAGATTTAGGCTTGCGCGAATACTTGGAGGCACAATGAAAACCAAGACCAAAAGTTTGAAACTCGAGGATTACCTGAAACTCGTGTACCCAATCACGTTATACCCAGAAATTGAAGGTGGTTACACCATCGAAATCAAAGACTTGCCTGGTTGCATCACTTGCGGTGATAACTTAGAACAAGCACTTGAGATGATTGAAGACGCAAAATACGCTTGGATTAAAGTTAATCTCGAGCTAAATAATCCAATTCCTGTTCCAAGTGCCGCCAAAAAATACAGTGGGCGTTTTGTGGTGCGTTTACCCAGCAATTTGCACCAGCATCTTGCCGAAGAAGCCGAACGCAACGGCGTGAGTTTAAATCAAATGGTTGCGACTTTACTGGCAGAACGTAAAGGTACAAACAACGCACGAACATGACCGTTTTCATTTGTGCCACAATCTGCGGCACAATTTTGTAATCTCGAGACGGATTTACCAACCATTGCACAACTCGAGGCGGAATTGGCGCGATTGGATGATGTTGAATCAAGGAATGTTAAGCCAATGAAACGAACTTGAGGGAAGAAACAATGAAATTTGAGCTTAAAAAATTAATGTTAGAAGGGTGTTTTGGGAGTATCCGATTAGGTGATACACCTCAAAAAGTAGCTCGCTTATTGGGGTTTCCCGAGGACTACCACATAGAAGATCGTTCCATGAAACGACGTGATATTCTTAAGAATTCTTCTTCATTGAAAGTTCTTGATTTCCGTTATGGAAGTATAGAATTTTGGTTTAGCTTTGGGAAATTAGTTTTTTTGTATTCAGATCATTTCAATCTAGACCTGGAATTTCGCTCTGAAATATATTTTGATCCTTGGGTTTTTCAACGTGGATTGTGTATGAGGGATTTCTTGCGAGTGCTGGAAAAAGAAAATATAAAATATTCAATTTTTCAAAATACTATGGTCAATGTGGAAGATGGATGTGCATACCAAATATATTTTAGCAAAAAAACTTATGTTATTTTTTCTCTGAATTAACTATATCTGGAATTAAAGATGGAGAGAAATGGAATGAAATAATTAACAAACCTCCACGTGCTGAAATCTGTGGCTTTTACCTTGTTAGTGAAGATCAAAAACCAGAAGAACTACTATATTTGAAACAAATCCATAATATTGAGGAGCTATTTCTATGAATGAACTGAATAAATCTTACGATCCCGCTACTGTCGAACCAACCTGGGCTGAACAATGGGTGAAACCAGGCACTTTCCGCGCCGATGAAACCTCGAGCAAACCCGCGTTTACGATAGTGATTCCTCCGCCGAACGTGACGGGCAGTTTGCATTTGGGTCACGCGCTGGACAACACGATCATTGATATTCTGACGCGTTTTAAACGCATGGCGGGTTTCGAGGCGTTGTACTTGCCTGGAACGGATCATGCGGGCATCAGCACGCAAGTGCTGGTCGAAAAAGAATTGGCAACGGAGGGCAAAACCCGTCATGATCTCGGGCGCGAAAAGTTTCTCGAGCGGGTTTGGGAGTTTAAAGAAAAAAATGGCGGCACGATTTTAAAGCAGTTGCAACGCCTTGGGGTCAGTGCAGATTGGTCGCGGGAACGTTTCACGATGGATGAGGGCTTGTCCAGGGCGGTGCGGCATACGTTCGTTCAATATTTCCACAAAGGCATGGCGTACCGTGGCGAGCGCATTGTCAACTGGGACCCTGTGGCGCAAACGGTGTTGTCCGATCTCGAGGTTGACCGTGAGGAACGCCAGGGGAAGATGTACACATTAATTTACAAACTCGAGGATGGTTCGGGTGAGATGATGGTTGCCACGGTACGTCCTGAAACGATTTTTGCGGATCAGGCGGTGGCGGTGCATCCTGACGATGCGCGTTTCTCGAGTTTGGTTGGAAAACTGGTGCAAATTCCGTTAACGAACCGTTTTGTGCCGATCATTGCTGACTCGAGCGTCGAGATGGACTTTGGCACGGGTTGCTTGAAGATTACGCCCGCGCATGACCCAACCGATTTTGAGATTGGCAAACGCCACAATCTTGCCATGCCGAGCGTAATTGACAAGAATGCCAAACTGACCAGTGACCTCGTGCCTGAAGCCTTCAGGGGTTTAGATCGTTTTGCGGCGCGAAAACTCGTGGTCAAGGAACTCGAGGCGCAAGAGTTGATGTTTGAAGCCAAAGATTACAAAGTATCTTTGGGTATTAGTGAACGCACCAAAGAACCTGTTGAACCGCTTGTGATGACGCAGTGGTGGTGCAACATGCAAGAACCCGCGCGTAAAGTGCTCGAGAGTCTGGACAAGGGCGAGATGAAACTTGTGCCAGAGCGCCATGCAAAAGTCAACCGCGATTGGCTCGAGAATATTCGGGAATGGGCGATTGGACGGCAAATCTGGTGGGGGCATCAATTGCCAGCTTGGTACGATGAGGCTGGGAATTTATACGTGCCTGACATCGAGAATCCTGATTTGGATTGCGATAAAGACCCACGTTATGCAGACAAAAACTTAACTCGAGATACGGATGTTTTTGACACTTGGTTCTCGAGTGCGTTGTGGCCATTTTCGACGCTGGGCTGGCCTGAAATAACACCAGATTTCAAAAAGTTTTACCCAAACGACGTGTTGGTGACGGGTTATGACATTTTGTTCTTCTGGGTTGCCAGAATGCAAATGGCTGGACTCGAGTTTACCCAGAAAGCCCCGTTTCATACGATTGTGCTACATGGTTTGTACTTGGACGCCAAGGGTCAGAAAATGTCGAAGTCCAAAAACAACGGCATTGATCCGCTCGAGTTGATGGACAAATTCGGGGCGGATGCGTGTCGTTTTGCCTGGGCGTTTTTGGCGACGGGTGGGCAGGACATCAAGCACGATGAACGGCGCTACGAGCAAGGGCGGAATTTTGCCAACAAACTCTGGAATGCGTCACGGTTTGCGATGATGAACCTCGAGATTCCAGCTTCGGGCGACCCGATTCCGACCTTGGCAGATCGCTGGATTGTCTCGAGGTTGAACGTGGTGATCGAACAGGCGACCCGTGAACTCGAGGCGTTTGATTTGGCGGCAGCCATTCGCACGATTTACGCGTTTACCTGGGATGAATTCTGCGATTGGTACATCGAGGCAGCCAAGCCAGCGCTGAAGGTTGGCAACCCTGCCACGCAAGAAATTTTGAAGCACACGCTCGAGAGTATTTTGAAAATGCTCGCGCCGTTTATGCCGTTTATCACGTCAGAAATTTACGCTGCGTTGAATCCCAAAGCGGATCAAATGTCTAAACTCGAGTTTCCAGTGCCAGAGGAAGGTTATCAAGACCCTGGTGCATTGCGCGAATTCGGTTACGTTAAAGAAGCCATTTCTTTGGTGCGTTCACTTCGTTCAGAACTGAACCTTTCACCCGCGCAAACCGTGACGGTCAGCGTGGCGGGTGAAGGACTCGAAGCCGTGAACAAGAACCTCGAGACATTCAAAGCCCTTGCCAAAGCCGAAATCGGTGCGCTCGAGGGGAAGACGCTTGCCAGTGTTGCTCCAGGGCTTGAGGTGCGTGTGGCATTTGAAGGTCTGGTGGACGAAAACGATTGGCTCGAGAAAGCCAAAAAGCGGGTGATCGAATTTGAAAAACAGATTGTGCAAGCCAAAGGCAAACTCTCAAACGAAGGTTTTGTGGCTCGTGCACCTGCCGAAGTGATTGAAGAGGAAAACCGTCGTGTGGTGGATTTTGGGGCGCAACTCGAGCGTTTAAAAGTGGCACTCGAACAGTTTTAAGTTTTGATTGATATGTAGGGGCGCTGCTTGCTGCGCCCGTCAGAATATTGAGGCTCGAGTTGAAAACCCTCGAGCCTCAACTTGTATTTCGTGTTACGCTGGCAAAGCAATTTGTTGATTCGAGATTCTAAATTTAGTTTGTGAAACACAACTTGGAAATGTTTCCAGTAAACTGAGTTATAAGTAAGGCTTTTGAAGGGATTGGCGTGAAATTAACGATTCAAGAGGTGGCTCAAAAAGCAGGGGTTGGCGTTGGAACAGTCTCGAGGGTTTTAAACAACCACAAAAGTGTGCGCCCTGAAACCCGCGAACGCGTTCAAGCCGCCATGAACGAGATGGGCTTCGTGCCAAATCCTCACGCACGCCGTGTGGCTGGCGGTAAAAGTTATACGGTTTCCATTATTTTGCAAGTCATTGGTACAGAATTTTACTTGCGACTTCTAAACGGTCTCGAGAAAACCCTCGAGACGCACCGTTACGACAGCGCTTTATTCCCACTGATCGGACGCGAACGCATCGAGCGTTACCTCAACTCGAGCACGCTGGCGTACCAGTCCGACGGCATTGTCATGGCAACCCATAACTTGGGCGAATTGTACCCCGACGGCAAACTCCCAACCCGTCAACCCGTGGTGATCGTGGACGGTCTGAACGAACATTACGACAGCGTTTACTTGGACAACCGTTTTGGTGGCGAACTTGCCGCTCGAGCCTTGTCGGGTTTTGAAGGCGAAATTTACGCGATCAGCGTGCATCAAGACATTGATGAAGTCTTTGCAAAAACTGTTTTTGACGAACGCATCGAAGGTTTTAAAGCCGCGCTCGAGGAAGCGGGTAAACCTCTGCTCGAATCTCATGTCAGCACCGTTTCGTTCAATTTGGACAATGCCAGAATCGCTGCCAAAGAAATTCTCGAGAACACCACCATTCCCGTGAACATTTTTGCGGCAGCCGATCTGGTCGCGCTCGGGGTTCTCGAGGAAGCCGCACGACTTAACCTTGAGGTTGGACGTGACGTGCGTGTGATTGGTTTTGACGACCACCCCTGGTCGGCGGAGCGCGGTTTGACCAGCGTGCATCAACCCGTCGAGGCTATGGGAGCAGCAGCGGCGGAATTGTTGGTGGACAGGCTTTCGGGTTATGACGGAGCACCGCGCAAAGTGCGATTTGAACCTCGCCTCGTCGAACGTGCTTCGACCTTGCATTCTGAAGATTAAATGTAAAGTGCGCTCGAGTTAAATATGGTCTGTATCAAATTTTTGGCTATACTAAACCATGCCTCGAGTTGCCGAACAAACCAAAATTGTGACCGTCAGTGAATATCTCGAGTTTGAAGAAACCGCGACGGACAAACATGAATTTTTGGATGGTCAGGTTTTTGCAATGGCAGGTGCAAGCGACGTGCACAATCGTATTGCGCTGAGATTGGCAGCCATGTTGCTCGAGGCGGAAACCGAAAGTTGTCGCACCTACAGCAGTGACATGAAACTTCAGCTTGGTGATATTTATTATTACCCAGATGTCTTGGTGACGTGCTCAGAAACAGATTTAAGACAAAATAAGAAAACCGAACCTTGCGCCATTATCGAAGTGCTTTCGGACAGCACTGCCGACATTGATCGCGACGAAAAATGGCAGAATTATCAGAGGCTCGAGAGTCTGAAAACTTATGTGCTGCTCGATCAAACCAAAGTCACGGCTGAAGTGTTTCAACGCCTGCCCGATGATGCTTGGCGTTACGAAAAACTCGAATTGGGCAGCAAACTTAAATTCCCTTGTTTGAACCTCGAGATTTCACTTGAGGACATTTACCGAGGTGTAGAATTCTAAAAATTTACGGTTGTCATGACACCTTTTCGACCACTCGAGCGTGATAGTCTCAACCTCACCGCAGGAGGTAAGGATCATGACGATTACGGCTTTGAAGCCAGTCTCGGGTAATGAACTTGATGGTGTCCATCAAGAATTTCGCAGCGTATTGCGTGCTTTTGTGCGTGATCAAGTCTTGCCGCTCGTGGATGAAAGCGAGAAAAGCAAGTCTTTTCCCAAGCAGCTCTGGTCTAAACTGGCTGATTTGGGCGTGCTGGGCATTGGTTTAACCGAAAGCGCGGGTGGCACGGGAGATGCCGATTCGGTATCCATGATGATCTTTGCCGAGGAACTTTCCAAAGCTTCGGGTGGAATTGCGATCACACCGATTGCCAGTTCATATTTGGGTGGTCCGTACCTGGCAAAATTTGGCACGCCAAGCCAGCAAAAAACCTATCTCGAGCCAATGATTGCGGGCAAAATGGTGGCGGCAATTGCAGTGACCGAACCTGGCGCGGGTTCGGATGTGGCAGGAATCTCGAGCGTGGCGCGTAAGGTCGAAGGCGGTTACCGCATCAGTGGTTCTAAAATTTTTATCACCAACGGCGGCATTGCCGATTGGTTGATCGTCGCGGCAAAAACCGACCCGTCTGAGCGTCACAAGGGCATTAGTCAATTTATTGTTTTGCCCTCCGACGCTGGGTTTAGCGTGGGTCGTCCACTCGAGAAAATGGGTTGGCACAGTTCGGATACTCGGGAACTGCGCTTTGATGATTGTTTCGTGCCCGATGACCGACTTGTTGGCGAGGTCGGACGCGGGTTTTATCAGATTGCCAGCGCCTTCCAAACCGAGCGTTTGGTCTTGTGTGGTATGGCGCTCGGTCATGCGCAAGTCTGTCTTGATTTGTCACTCGAGTACGCCAAACAGCGGGTTGCGTTTGGTCATGCGATTGGCAAATTTCAGGCGATTCGGCATTCATTGGCGCAGATGGCAATTGATCTGAAAACCTCGAGATTATTGGCGCTTGATGCGGCACATAAACTTGATGCGAATGCGCACGATTCGCTCGAGGTTGTGAGTATGGCAAAATACCATTGTTGCCGTGTGGCGAACACGATAGCCGACCATGCGATGCAAGTGTTTGGCGGCATGGGTTATCTCGAGGAAACCCGAATTGCACTGCATTTTCGGGATGCCAGAATTTTACGCATCGGTGGTGGCACGGACGAGATCATGCTCGAGGTGGTCGCCAAGCAAATGGGGTTGTAAAGATGCCTCGTTATCGAAGTGTGTTGTTCGCGCCTGGAAACCGTGCGGATTTGATTGCAAAACTACCCAGATCAAACGCGGATGCCGTGGTGATTGACCTCGAGGATGCGATTCCCAGCAATGATGCTGCCAAGACGGGAGCTAGGGAAATTGCAAGAATTTCACTCGAGAAACTGCTGGGTTCAAACCCGAAATGCGCCGTGTTTTTGCGCGTCAATGCCGTTTCGAGTCAGTGGTTTCAAGCTGACATGGAACTGACGCCAGGATTGACTGGCGTTGTCATTCCCAAACTCGAGCGTGCCGAACAACTCGACGCGGTTGATGAAGCGCTCGAAGGAAAAGACTTGCAACTTATTGTTGGCATCGAAACCGCTCGAGGGGTTGAACGCGTTCGAGAATTGCTGCATCCGCCCGTGAGCGCCGTGTATTTTGGTGCAGAAGATTTTATGGCTGACATGAACGGTGTGCGCACTGCTGAGAGCCTCGAGGTCTTGTACGCCAGATCGCAAGTGGTTCTGGCGGCTCGAGTTCGTGGGGTGCAAGCGCTGGACATTATCGAAGCGAAATTTCGTGATCTCGAGGCTTTTCGAGCCAGTGCCAACACTGGGCGTTCGCTGGGCTTCACGGGCAAAATGTGCATTCATCCCGATCAAGTTGCTGTTGCTAACCAGGTTTTCAGTCCTTCCGCCACTGACCTCGAGCGAGCCGAAAAACTGCTTGACGCTTACGAAAAAGCCTCGTTTTACGGTTCTGGCGTGATCGAATTTGAAGGGCAGATGGTGGATGAACCGATGCTTGCCAGGGCGCGAATGATGCTCGAGGCTGACGAAGAGGCGATGCTATGAACGAGGGTGGAAAATGGTTTGAAGACCTTACGCTCGAAATGGTGATACCGCACCGCACAACTCGCACAATTACCGAGAGCGACAACGTTTTTTTTAGCACCATGACCATGAATCCGCAGCCATTGCACTTGGATCAAGAGTTTGCAGCGCGTTCGGAATTTGGAAAGCCACTGGTCAACAGCATGCTGACTTTAAGCTTGCTGGTTGGCTTGAGCGTTCCCGAAATTACGCTTGGAACGCTGGTGGCAAACCTTGGTTTTGAACGCATTGAATTTCCCAAACCCGTTTTTCACGGCGACACCATCCACGCCGAAACCACCGTGATCTCGAGCCGCGCCTCAAATTCTCGTCCGAATGCGGGTATTGTCGGACTCGAGCATCGTGCCATCAACCAACACGGCGAAATTGTTTGCAGGTGCAACCGAACCATTTTGGTGTTTCGCCGCCCAATCCTGGAGTCCGCATGAAGTTTCAAACCACCATCACCGACCCCGAGCGCCAAAAACCAGCCTTCGTTGCCAATCAGAACGCCTGGAAAAGCTTGCTCGAGACAATCTATGCCTCGGAAGCCCAGGTTCGACTCGGAGGTGGTTTAAAAGCCTCTGAGCGCCAACATTCTAAAGGACGGCTGACGGCTCGAGAACGGATTGCCAAACTGATTGACCCAAACTCGAGTTTTGATGAATTAATGCTGTTTGCAGGGTTTGAAATGTACCCCGACGAGGGCGGATGTCCGTCTGGCGGCGTGGTCACTGGCATTGGGAAACTGAACGGACGCGATTGGATGCTGATCGCCAACGATGCCACCGTCAAAGCTGGCGCGTTCTTTCCGATTACCGCCAAAAAAGTGATTCGCGCCCAAACCATCGCACTCGAGAATCGCTTGCCGATTGTCTATTTGGTCGATTCTGCTGGCGTGTTTTTGCCGATGGCGGACGAGGTTTTTCCAGACCAAGACGATTTTGGACGTGTCTTTTACCTGAATGCCCGCATGAGTGCGCTGGGTATTCCGCAAATTGGCGCGATCATGGGTTTGTGCGTGGCAGGTGGCGCGTACTTGCCCGTGATGTGCGACACGCTGGTCATGACAGAAGGCTCAGGTTTGTACCTGGCGGGACCTGCGCTGGTCAAAGCCGCCATCGGGCAAACCGTGGATTCCGAAGAACTCGGCGGCGCAACCATGCACTCGAGCATTGCAGGCACAGCCGATTACCGCGAACCAGACGATGATGCTGCGATAAAACGCGTTCGCAGTTTGGCAGCCAGTTACAGCCCGAACGAAATCGCGGCATGGGCAAAAAATCGCATCACTCCACTCGAGCCACAACTCAATCCAGACGACATTCTCGGTTTGGTCAGCACGGATGCCAGTAAACCCTATGACGCTCGAGAAATCATTGCCAGAATTTTTGATGCGGGTGAATCTGGAGACTCGAGTTTTGAAGAGTTCAAAGCCGAGTACGGCGAAACAATGTTGACGGGTTTTGCGCGTCTGGGTGGGTTTCCTGTTGGGATTGTTGCCAATCAACGCCAGATCATTCGCAAGCATAACCGCATCGAAGTGGGCGGTGTGATTTACGGCGAAAGTGCAGACAAAGCCGCAAGGTTTATTCTGAATGCCAATCAAGCGGGTGTGCCACTGATTTTTCTTTCCGACGTGACGGGTTTTATGGTTGGACGCGACAGCGAACAAACCGGAATTATTCGGCGCGGCGCAAAAATGGTTAACGCCGTCAGTAACAGTGTTGTTCCAAAAATTACTGTCATCACTGGTGGTTCTTACGGCGCAGGAAATTATGCCATGTCAGGACGCGCTTTTGCGCCAAGATTCTTGTACCTTTGGGGCAGTGCCAAATACGCGGTCATGAGTGGACAATCTGCCGCTAGAACCTTGACTGACGTGCGAAAAGCTCAACTCGAGCGTCAAGGGAAAGTTTTGGATGATGAAGATTTGAAAGCCTTGCAAACTGAAATCACCACACAGTACAACCATCAACTCGACCCACGTTACGGCGCTTCCAGACTGTGGGCAGATGCGATCATCCAACCGCTCGAGACTCGAGAACGCTTGATTCGCACACTCGAGGTTTGCGCTCAAAATGCAACCCGAGAAGAATTGAAATTGGGCGTCTTCCAGGTCTAGTTGCAACACTTTTGCAACCAAAATTTACTTTTGATCTTTAATCTTATCAAGCCCAGCCTGAGCACAAACTGCGTCTGCATCACCACTTGGCGCACCACCCACACCAATTGCGCCGATCACTTCGTTCTCTGATTGAATTGGCAAGCCGCCCCCGAGCGCAATCACGTCGGTTATTGTTCCCAGGGCAGGATTTGCTTGCACCCGTTGGGCAAATGTTGAACTGGGAATACGGAAGGTCAGCGAGGTATACGCCTTGCGCCGTGCAGTATCCACCGTGTGTAAACCCGCACCATCATCACGTAAAACGGCTTTGATGTTGCCGCCACGATCTAGCACCACCGCACTGACCCGAAATCCGTCGGCACGACATTTTTCGACGGCGCTCAAGGCTGCCATGTGTGCTGAAGAAAGACTGATGGTTTTTTCGCTCAGTGTTTGTTGTGCCATGACGATAGTCCCAACAGTCAGAAAAGAAAAGAGACCGAATTTAACGACGAGGATTCTCGAGAACAGTTTCATAACTACCTCCTGGTGGGACTTATTGAGTGATCTAGAAGATCATGTTAATGAGGCAGGGTCTCTTTGTCAATTGGCTGATTTGCAATCAAAATTTCTCGAGTTTTGATATGTTCTTTAAAAATTTGAACTCTCGTACACACGCTCGAGCCGATTGCCAACGCTAGTTAAAATCTCGTAAGCGTTCGTGCCAGCCCAACCCGCGACACTCTCAGCGCTGATGCTCGAGTTTCCAAAAATTGTGACGGCTGTTCCGACAGCAAACTCGAGGTTGCCGACATCTACCAGAATTTGATCCATGCAAATCCGTCCAACCACGGGAAAAATCTGCCCAAGAATTTCGACTTTTGCTTGCCCACTTGCGGCTCGAGGATAACCGTCGGCGTAACCAAAACGCACCGTTGCCAGTGTGGTTTCTGTGGTTGCCGTCCACTTGGCGTTGTAACTGGCAACCTCACCAGGAAAAACGCGTTTGGTCATTGTTACCCAAGCCTGCACCGTCATGGCTGGCTCGAGATTCAGAACGCCGTTCATGTCCTCACCAGGTGCGTAACCATACAAACCAATGCCAGGTCGCACGAGGTTAAAAATCTCGCGGTGCAAACTTTTGTTCATGATGCCGCCAGTGTTCGCCGCGTGAAAAAATCGAGCGTCAGGTTTGTGTGTTTCAATAAAATCCACCAGCAAATCCACTTGCCGTACTGCATGTTCTGGCTCTAAATCTTCAGAATCCACCAAGTGCGTCATCACACCCTCGAGCACCAATTTTGATCGTCCAATCTCGAGCAAGATTTTTGCTGCGTCGGAGGCTCGAGCGCCCAAGCGGTTTAAACCCGTGTTGATTTTGAGATGTACTTTGATATTTTTTGCAAAACTCGAGAGTTCCTGAATTTGCTCAGAGCTGCTAACCACGAATGAAATCTGGTTCTCAACCAATTCCTCGAGCTTCTCGGGTGGCGCAGGTGTTAACAGCACAATGTCGGTGCTGATCCCTGCATTTCGCAACTCGAGCGCCTCACGTGGAGTTGCCACCGCAAAACCCATCACGTCCTGCTCGAGATGCTGCGCGACACGAACCGCACCGTGACCATAAGCGTTGGCTTTGATCGCGGGAAGTGCGGGAAGTCCTGCAAAACCCTTCAACAATTCCAAGTTTTTACGAAGTGTCTCGAGCTTGATGATGGCGTGCGAATCGATCATGGATACAGGTTATCAAACCTCAAATTGTATGGATACGTAAACACATGATCAATTTTTGTATTTATTGACGGATTATGATTTCAGTCATAGTTGACTTGTAACTTGGGAAGTGACGCGTTCTTTTATCAAATGAGAAATTCATGAAGAGTTCCACACATAAACTGTACAAAAAATATGTATGATCTTTAAATATGAGCAGGCAGTCTGGTTGGCAGAATGCGCCCCTAATCTTGGTATTGGCGCAAGTTGTTTTTGATAGTAATGATCGCATTGAAGAAAAATTTTCAGAAATCCAAGCCAAACTCGCCGACGTAGGATTCCCAAGTGTTCAAGATATTCAAATAAACGAAACCAACTTAGATTTAATAAATCCTGCGAATATAAGCAACGAAACTATAAATTTACGTCAGATATTTAATAGTCAAGTGACTCAAGTTTTTATTTTTGGTAGCAAAGAATTTTCATTTATCCAAAGTGATTACACAACATTTGAGACTTTCAAAGAACAATTTAATATAGGTCTTCAGGTCATTCTTCAAGTAGCTGAAAATACATCAGTGAGGAGATTAGGGCTGCGATATATTGATCTGCTGGAGCATCAAGATTCGATGTCGCTTAACGATCAAATTGTTTCTGGATTGCACAATCTGAAAATTGATAATCAAGATGGTAGACAAATATCATTTTTTAGCTCGGAAGATCAATGTAAACTTAGATTCAGCCTTTTTGAAGGAGTAACCGTAATTCAACATTTGGGAACATCAATTGGTCCGATACCGAAAATTAAAAAACTGAGTAAACCCATACGAGCCAATAATGTAATCGTTTTGGACATAGATGTGAATCAAGCATGGGATATTACAGTTCCAGAAAGACCGAGAATTGAACAAGTAGGTGGTTTTCTTAGTGGGTTTCATGAAAAAGCATCAAAGGTTTTTAAGAAATCTTTAAGTGAAGCAGCAGTAAGATTCTATAAAGGAGAGTGATAAATGGAAAGATTTGACCTGACTGCAAATCGTAGCTCGAGTCCAAATTTCAACCACCATGCAATTCAATTTGAAGGTTTGCAAGTTGATCCTCAACAATTTCAACAATCAAAAAATCAAACGGGCATAATCTATCGCAATAAAAAAATACTAGAAATCTCGGTCACTTTGTGTCTCGCTTTAGTAGTTAACCAAAATGTAACAGAAGCGCAGCAAAACAGCTCCTTAAATTCATTGAAATACAGTCAACCCGAGCTTGAACCAGATGATGTAATAGTATCCAAGAGTACAAAGGAACGCTTAGAGACTATTCGAGAAAATCTAGGGCTAAGTTTAAGTGCTCTGGCAGATATTCTTGGAATTGAAAGAAGCACACTTTATCGTTGGTTAGATGGCGAATCCAATTTACAACCTGCAAAACGAGTTGTGCTTGAGCGTTTAGAGAAACGTTCTCAAATGTGGTCTGAATTGAGTCAGCATCCTCCTGGTGTTTTTATGCGAAGCCGTGAATATGAGGGTAAAACCTTAGAGGGATGGTTGCAGGATGCAGAAATCTCAGATGAGATTTTAAAAAAATATATGTTTGATATTGCAATGAGAGTCCAAGCACAAGCAGTGCGGCTTTCACGAGCCAAAACACCCAGTATTCCGTTAGTCACACCCGTTCTTGATCGTTTGAGTAAGCAAAACGATCTGGAAAGCTAAGTCAGCAAAATTCTACGCTTAATTCAGAAAAGTGAACCGTAATTTGCTATTGACTCGGGTAGTGCCAGGTTGATCAAATCTGCTAAAATCCAAGAATGTTCTGGAAACCTACCCGTTACACCAAAGCCCAACTCGAAGAACGCCGCACCAAAGGCTTTGAAATGCTCGACACAGGCTTCCCACCCACC
>JANMUC010000629.1:0-10139 GCA_031391225.1 Deinococcales bacterium | reverse complement strand
GACGGAGGGGTCGTATGGCACTGGTTCGACGACTGAATCGTGCACGACCCCCCACCTTACGGCAGGGGGTGACTTTTTCGCGTTCGTTTTTATTGAATCAAAGTCAATTTGAAAAGCTCGATCTTTAAAATGACATCGTTTCAAGTTCCCAGCACCACCCGCACTTGATGCGTTAACCCATCATCGATAAGCCCGAAGCTCGAGTTTGGTTGGGCTTTCCCGTCAAGCTCGAGGAGTTTAACGCCGGTGCTGACGTGTTGCGGGTTTTGGATTTTGATTTCAAAACGTGCTTGACCAAACATAAGGTTGATCTGGTATTCGCTCCAATTTTCGGGAATGCAGGGCTTGATGGTGACGGTGTTGCCGCGCCGCAACAATCCCAGAATCGACTCGAGTCCGGCGCGGTACATCCAGCCGCTCGAGCCTGTGTACCAGGTCCAACCGCCGCGTCCAAGGTTTGGGGGCGTGCCGTAAACATCGGCTGCCAGAACGTACGGTTCGACTTTGTAGCGTTCAACATCGCTTTTCGTGTGGTTGTGGTTGATCGGGTTGAGCATCGAGAAAAGCTCGAAGGCTTTGTTACCGTTTTTCAGCATGGCAAACGCTATTACCGACCAGACGGCGGCGTGGGTGTACTGACCGCCGTTTTCGCGCACGCCAGGCAGGTAGCCTTTGATGTAACCAGGGTCGTGTTCGGTGTTTTCAAACGGTGGGTCGAACAACAAGATCATGCCAGGTTCGGTTTTGATCAAGTGTTGCTGTACAGCTTGCATGGCTTGGGCGGCTCGGGTGGGGTCGCCAGCGCCAGAAATGACCGCCCACGATTGAGCGATTGAATCAATCTGGCATTCAGTGTTGACGCTCGAGCCGAGCGGTGTGCCATCGTCGTAAAAGGCGCGTTTGTACCAAGCACCGTCCCAAGCTTGCGCCTCGAGCGAGGTTTTGAGCTTAAAGGCGTGATCGCGCCAGACTCGAGCGCGGTCTGCTTCACCTTTCATGTCGGCAAGGTTCGCCCAGGCTTGCAGGTTCGTGTGCAAGAACCAGGCAAGCCAAACGCTTTCGCCTTGCCCTCCGCGCCCGATGCGGTTCATGCCGTCGTTCCAATCGCCAGAACCAATCAACGGCAGACCGTGAACGCCGACGGCAAGGCTGTAATCGAGCGCTCGAGCGGCGTGTTCAAAGACGGTTGCCAGCAAGGACGATAGCGCGGGCGTGAAGTACGAATCTTCATGCCCGGGCAGCAGGCGTTCGCCCTCGATAAAATGAACGGTTTCATCGAGAATGCTGGTGTCTTCTGTGACCTCGAGATAATGCGATACCGCATACGGCAACCAGATCAGGTCGTCGCTGAT
The DNA here is from genome assembly GCA_031391225.1 of Deinococcales bacterium. Lineage (GTDB taxonomy): Bacteria > Deinococcota > Deinococci > Deinococcales > JAAFIG01 > JANXTZ01. Next base: position 8,787 of record JANMUC010000629.1, on the reverse strand, counting down.
ACGGGTGCGCACGCCGCGTCCGCTGGGAGGGTGCCACCAGTGTTGCACGTCGCCCTCGAGAAACTGACGGCTGGCGGCGCGAAGGATTTGTGCCCTTGCCAGATCGGGTTTGATACCTGCCAGCGCCATCGTATCTTGCAGTTGGTCGCGGAATCCAAACGCGCCTCCAGCTTGATAAAAGCCGGTTCGGGCGTAAATGCGCGAGGATAAGGTTTGATACGGCAGCCAGCGGTTGAGCATCAGGTTCATGGCGTGGTCTGGAGTACTGACTTGCACCAGCTCGAGGGTTTGCTGCCAGTGGCGTTTAACCAACTCGAGCACTGCGCCGATATCCGATTGACGGTAGCGTTCAATGAAACCGATCGCCGCCGCTCGAGTTTCGGTTTCGCCCAGCACAAACACCACTTCGATGCGTTCACCAATGCCAAGATCAATACTGGTTTGCAGGGCGGCACAGGGGTCAAAACCCGCGCCAGCCCTGCCACCCAGTTTACCGCCCGCTTGCAGCGCCGCAGGATGCTCGAGGCTGCCGTGACGACCAATAAATTCGCTGCGGTCACAGGTGAAACGCATGGTTTTGCCAGACTGCCATTGCACCATCAGGTCGGCGAAGGCGGTGCGGTTGGCAAATTCTTCGCTCCAGGGGTTGCGGGCAAACAGCGCTTTGGTTTTCTCGTCCTGTTCGGTAATGATGTACGGTGCGCTGGCTTCGCGCCTGACGCCTAGCACCCATTCGAGGTACGCCGTGATAGAGAGTTTGCGCGGCTTGCCAGACTTGTTTTCGATGATCAAGCGCGAGAGCTTGACCGGATCATCGATTGGCACAAATTGGGTCAACTCGAGTTGCAAACCGTGGGTTTCATGAACAAAACTGCTGTAGCCCTGACCGTGGCGCACCGTGTACGTCTCGGTAAATTCGCGGGTTGGTAAGGGCGTGGCACTGAAAACCTCAAAGGTTTCCTCATCACGAACATAAATCACCTCGCCCATGGGGTCCGAAACTGGATCGTTTGACCAGGGCGTGAGTTTGTTCTCGCGGCTGTTCTGGGTCCAGGTGTAACCCGCACCCGATTCGGAAACCGTAAAACCGATGTTGGGATTGGCAATCACGTTGATCCAAGGGGCGGGCGTCCAGAGGTCTTCGCTTAAGACAATCACGTATTCAAAACCCTCTTTTGAAAACCCACCAAAACCATTGAAAAACTCGAGATCTGGACGGCGCACCAAATTGCTGCGCGGCAAACCGACGGGGCGGCGGCTGAGCCTTAAGCCCAAGTTCGAGAAGGCACTCGAGACGGTGCGACCAATCAACGACCGCTGCTGACTTGCCACCAACGGCGCAAGGGTCGGCGTGCGCACGACTTGATCGCTCAGGCTGCCCTGATGACTTAAAAGCACCGCTCGAGCCACACTGCGCAACTGAATGTGCTCACTGCTCGAAAGCAAATCGGCACGCAAGGTATAGACGCTGCCGTTGGTGGCGTACTCGCTGCGGGCGGTCATTTGACTCGAGCGCACCAACCCCAAAATGGCTTCTTGCAGTTCTTGCATGTATGAGGTGGCTTGTTCGTTCAGAATCACCAGATCAATTTTGACGCGTTTGGCACGCCAGTATTCGTGCGCCCTTAAAAGCTGACGGACGATCTCGAGGTCGGCGGCATCGTCGATGCGCACCAGCACAATCGGCAGATCGCCAGAGATGCCGTGACGCCACAAGCCCGACTGACCCAGCGTGTTTTGCAACAAGACCTCGTTGGATGCCCGCAAATTTTTATTCAGGTACAAGGCATGGCTGGCAAGCCGCTGAAAGGTGTGTGTCTCGTCGGGGGCAATCCCCAGAAAGTGCAGTTCGACCTGCGCCCGAGTCCACGCCAGGGTCAGACCGCGATCAAACGATTTCTGATCGCGGTAACGGTCTGCCATCTCGAGCACGGCTTCTCGAGTGTTGGCAATTAAGGTGTTAAAGGTAATCCGAGCCGTGGCTCCTGGTTGCAGGCGCACCGCGTGACGCAAACTGAAAATCGGGTCAAGCACCGCACCCACCGAGCCTGACAATTTGCCCTCGCGCAAGATCGCTTGGGCTTGACGAATATCGCGTCCACGCCCCAAAAAACAGACGCGGTCGGTTTCAAATTGCGGAGGGTTGAGGCTATGCAAGTCCATTTCAGGCACGTCCAACTTGCCGTTCTCGAGCCTGACCTCCTCGAGTGCCGCCATGTGCGCCGCCCAAACCCGAGGCTCTTCTGGCGAGCGCGGGCGGCGCGTGGCTAAGAGCGCCCCGATGCCAGGCACAAATTCGGTCTGCACGAACAACTTGGTAAAGGCTGGGTGGGCGTCGTCGGCGGAGGGTTGGGTTAATACCACTTCGCAATAGGAGGTAATCTCGAGGGTTCTGGCTTTGGAATCATGATTGGTGATCGTCAGGCGGCGCAATTCGGCGTCGTCTTCGGGCGAGACGATCACCTCGAGTTTGGATTCAAACACCCCGTCGCGCCGCAAAAATTCGGCGCGGTCTTCAAAAAATCGTGCCTCGAAGGCTTCAGGGTCCAGACCAAAAGGTTGTGGCGTGGCGGAAAAGACTCGAGCCTCATCGTCGGCTTCAGGTGTGATGCGTGAAACCTCTGGCAGCGCCCGCACAAAAATATAACTGCCGTCGAGGTCTTTGGTGGCATCCTCGCGCCAACGCGTCAGCGCCAGATCGTTCCAACGGCTGAAGCCCGCGCCCGCCACGGTCAGCATGACGGTATAACGCCCGTTGGACAGCAAATGCGTTTGCCCCGATGAGTCCCGAATCGAACGAAAACTGCGCTCGCCAGGCAATGAAGGCTCGAGGCTTGAAGGCGTTGTGATCGACACCGCCTCGCTTCGTGGACGATCGACCGTGGCATCTCGAGGGGTGCGTTCTTGGAGTAATAATTCTGCGGATTGAATGCGCAAATCGGCGTGAAAGCGTTTGACCATGCGGTCCTCGAGAAGGACATTTGCCAGTGCCACCAAGGTCATGCCCGAATGGTGCGCCATAAAATTTTGCACGGTTAAAAAGCGCTTGCCCTCTGGAACCCTCGAGGCGGTAAAATCGAGCGCATCGTAAAAACCGTAAGTGCCGCTCGCGCCCATCGCCTCGAGTTGCCTGAGGTTTTTGGTCGCCGCCGCAGGATTGACCATTGCCGCCAAGGCGCTGGCATAAGGCGCGATCACCAGGTCGTCACCGAGTCCGCGCTTCAAGCCCAACCCTGGCACGCCAAACGCCGAATACTGGTAATTGAGCGCCAAGTCCCGCGCCGCAAATGCAGATTCTGACACCCCCCAAGGCACCGTCTGAAAGGGACCGCTGCGCCGAGCGCCGTAAGCGATTTGACCGCTCACCACCAGATCGCAAGTTTCCTCGAGCAGGCTGCCTTTTGGGGCGTGCATGACCAGACGGGGCATCAGGTATTCAAACATCGAACCCGTCCAGGACACCAGCGCCGTACCGCGACCAATTGGGGTCAGTTCGCGCCCAAGGTGAAACCAGTGCGAGGTCGGGACTTCGTCTTTGGCAATCGCAATAAAACTGGTCAATCGCGCCTCTGACGCCAGCAGGTCGTAAAAACTGGGATCGAGACGGTGGTTGGAGGCATCAAAGCCAATCGAAAACAGTTTTTTGACATCGTCGAACAAAAATTTAAAATCCATCTTGGCAAAGAGTGCCTCTGAACGCTGTGCCATTTTCTCAAAACGAGCCATCAGATTTGAAGCCTGCTTCACGCCCTGATTGAACAACTCGAGCAGGCTTGAACTGGCGGGTAAAACAACCAACTCTTGACGGATCAGGTCTTGACGCTCGAGCAAACTTGAGAGGGACAAATTGGTCAAACCGGAATCAATAAAGGTTTGGGTTGCCCAAGGCACAAGCATCGATACGTCGCGGCGCTGACTGCGGGTGCTGGCTTGAATGGCTCGAGTCCAGTACAGCAACTCGGTGATATCAGGAGTTTGATTGGTGGCTGCACTGAATTGTGACTCGAGGGTGGTCACCAAACTCGAGGACAACGAATCGAGCACCTCGAGTTTCATTGCCCATTGGTTGATGTCGTTTGGCAGATCGGCAAGGGTTTCCTCGAGTTGACTGAGCACATCGAGGGTCGGTTTGGCGACAAACAACGCCAGGTTTTTCTCGAGTTGCACAGCGGTTTTGCGGGCTTGGCGCAAGGCATCGCGCAAGCCGTCAAACACCCAAACGCCCAGCAGGGGCTGGGTGGTCAAGGCAAAACACGACTGCGAGAGGGCAACCAAATGCCCCGCCAGATTGCCGCTGTCCACCGTGGAGACGTAACGAGGCTCGAGCGGCTGCAAACTTTCGGTGTCGTACCAGTTGAACAAATGTCCGCGAAACAACTCGAGGCGTTCGATGGAATCAAAACTCAGTTCCAAGCGTTCGATGGTTTCAAAACGTCCGATCCAACCAAAATCGTGGGCGGAAACAGTTGATAAAAGCGCCAAACCAACATTGGTCGGGGATGTACGATGCGCAATTTTGGCTTGTGGATCTTGCTGAAAATTGTCTGGTGCAAGGTAATGATCGTCGGGTCCGACAAAACGCTCGAAGTAACGCCACGTCCGGCGGGCAATGTCGCGCAACAAGGTTTGGTCGGCGACTGGAAGTTGTGCCAGTTCGGTCTTGATACGCGGCAGGCTTGCCGTGTATGCCACAAGGGGCGAAATCGCCCAGACAACCAAAAATGGCAGTGCAAACATCCAAACACTCGGTCGAAACCCCAAGACGAGCATCTCAATCAAAATTGCCAGTACGGGCGCGGCAATCATGGCGCGGTAAAAACCGCTCAACTCGAGGGTTGCCCCAGATTTGGCTTGGGCTGCGGTGCGCCACTCGAGCAACTTTTTGCGTGAAATCAACAGCCGCCAGAGCGTGCGCCCAATCGCGTCGAGCATCAAATAGGCTTGATCTGCCAGCAGGGTCAAATTGAGTGCCAATTGCAAGAGACTTAAACTGAGTTTTTCGCGCAGGGATAGAAAATAACTGCGCCTCGAGACGCCCCAATTTGGGGGTCGCAAAGCGGTTAAAAAGGGCATTAACGCTGGAAAGGCGAAAACGATCAGTAAAAAACCGGTCCAAGCGCCAGCATTGATGCCTGAAGCAAGCCAGCCTGCAATCAGTAGGCTCAAAAACGCAATCGGCGAAAGGCTGCGGCGCAAGTTATCGAGTAATTTCCAGCGTCCCAGCGCCATGATCGGCGCTCTTTGCGAAAAAATCCAGGGCAACAATTGCCAGTCGCCCCGCACCCATCGATGCTGACGCGCGGCGTGAACCCCGTAATGTGACGGGTATTCTTCGACCAGTTCAACATCGCTGATCAAGCCCGCTCGAGCGAACAACCCCTCGAACAAATCGTGGCTCAAAAGCGTCGATTCTGGCACCCGACCCTGCATGGCGCGTTCAAAGGCATCCACGTCGTAAATGCCTTTGCCTGCAAAACTGCCCTCGTTAAACAAATCCTGGTAGACATCAGAAACCGCGCTGGCATAGGGGTCCATGCCAGCGTGGCTCGAGAACACGCGTTGAAACAGTGTACCTTCACGCTCAATCGGCAGGGACAATGTGATGCGAGGCTGCAAGACCGCGTAACCCTCAATCACGCGGTTGCTGGCGGCATCAAAACGCGGTCTGTTGAGCGGGTGTGCCATCGCGCCGACCAGGCGTTTGACCGAACCGCGCGGCAAGCGGGTATCGGCATCGAGCGTGATGACAAAACGAACGTTTTCTGGCAATTTGGGCGTTTCTAGCGCGATAAAACTGGTGTCGGTTGCTCCGCGCAGCAAGCGATTGAACTCGTGAAGTTTACCGCGCTTGCGTTCCCAACCCATAAAGGTTTGTTCGGTTTGGCTCCAACGCCGTTCTCGGTGAAACAAAAAAAAACGCGGTGATCCCGAATCCTGATCAGGTTTTTGTCCAGCCTCGAGCGGGGGTTGATACCGCGCATTCAGAGCATTGACCGTCTGCACCGCCACCTCGAGCAACCCCTCGTCATTTGGCATGACCTGCTGCGGAGCGTCAGTAAAATCGCTCAAGAGCGCAAAATAAACCTCGCCGTCAGAATTGGACAGGTAACGCACCTCGAGTTGTTCAAATTCCTCGAGAATTTGCGCCCTCGAGGTGAACAAAGTCGGCACGGCGACCACGGTACGCAGCGGCAAGGGCACGCCGGATTTCAGCTCGAGTTTGGCAAGGGTGCGCGGTCTGAGGCTTGCGGTGACATAACTGTTGACTAGGGCAATGCTCAGGTCCGAGGCGGGAATCAACAATAACAATCCCAGCAAGACGCGCTCGAGCAGACCAATTTGAGCCTGCACCGCCAGAAAACCAAGTGCCAGCAGCAGAGCGCTAAGACCAGTGATCGTGCCAACGTACCAAAGCATGGTCACCGGACGGTAAGTGCGTAACCACCACGTGCTGATCGGCAGCTTGTACTTTAAAATCCGCTCGAGTAAGTTTCGTCCGCCGGAAATCAGGTAATAGCCTGGGTCTTTGAAACGCTCGAGTTCGGTTTGATCGCCTTGAACCACACCCTGACTTGGGTGCACACCGGACGCCAAGCCAAGCGCGTGTTCTGCCACCCGAACTTCAGAGTAATCGCAACCGCGAGCCAACTCTTCAATGGCGTGACGATACCGGTCGCGGGTCGCAAAATCGGACGCCGCGAAGACTGGATTTTGGCGCAGAACGGTATCGACCAAGCTGACCGATTCAAAAAAATCTGCCCAATCAATATTGGAAATCAACCTCATGCTGGTAATGATGTTGCGCACCGTGACGCTCGAGGCGGTTTGCGATTGGTACTCTTCGCGCACGGTTTCGTCGGCGGTGGTTCCCAAAGCCTCCAAGCGCGGCTCGAGCCAACGAATCATTTGATAGGCGGTTTCGCCCTTGTCGCGCATTCTTTGAATGAGTTGCACCACAAACGGACGCGGCAATTCTCGGCGCTCGAGCCGCTTGTACATCACCCAAAGCGGTTGCGCCAACCGACCATTGAGTCCCAGCAACTCGTCGGCAAAGGCGTCTGCCTCTTCGCGCCAAGTTCGTGCCGCCACGACCCGCTCAGAAAGTCGGCGCAAATTTTCCAGCAGCACAATCCGCAAGGTGATCGGCAATGCCCACAATTCACCGATCTCGAGCGTCGTGGTTTGCTGGTAAGCGCCAATAAACCGCGTTAAGGCATCCAAATCAAAGTGGCTGTCGGTATGGGCAATAAATTCCCAAGCCAGCCCAAAAATTCGTGGATAACGCTCGAGGACACCATTTTGAAGTTTGGGTAATTTCTTGTAAAAGCCGCTCGGTAAATCTTTAATGATTTCGCGCAGTTGCTCATCGACCACAAAAAAGTTATCGACCAACCATTCGGCGGCGGGGGTAATCGGACGCTCGGCGCGAATCGCCGCCACAATCGAACGGTAGGCTTCGGTCAGCACCCGCGCATTTTCCCGCACCCGTCTGGATAAGCCACGTCCGCGCCGAGGGTCTGGAAGCAAGGTTTGAGTGCTTGCCAGCTCGGTGGCGTGCTGCTCGAGACGCTCCAAACTAAAAATAGCGTCACGAACAGGCAGATTATTGCCACCTGGCGCGAAGGATTTGACTTGCACGGGATTGATCCAAGGAAAAGATTTTCGGACGCTGGTCATGGTTTTAATCCACGTTTCTGTTGATGCTCAAGGTTAACAATGATGGTCTGTGTTGCTCGGCTTGCAGTTCATGACTCAAGCATTGCAGCGCTCTGAAATCGAATCGCAACGATTCTCTTGACCCTCGGTTGTCCGCTTGCAACATCAGGACTCGAGCCAAAAAAGAACCCAAAAACTCGAGTTTGGAAGCGTTGTTCATGCTGCCGGATTGATAACATCAGCCTCTTTGGGGACTGGCATCACATCACTTTCTTTAAGATCAATCACCTTCAAGCCTTTTTCTTTCAAATCTGGGCGAATGTCGCCCTGCATGAAATTGGTCCACCATCCCCTGGTGATCAACGCCACCGTATCGGCACCTTGCACAACGGCGTACTCGGCAAGTTCTGCCAGATTAAAATTGGGAACCCATTCGGCGCTGACTTCCAAGTCGTGGGCACGTAAAGAATCCGCCACGGTATTCAAAAAAACACTGGTTTCCAAAGCAACGATCGCCGTATCCTCGGGCATGTCTTTCAAATCAAGATGCACTGGCTCGGTTTTTTGGTGCTCACTTACGGGTTCGGGATACGAATCATCTTCGGGTGGTTTATTGGATGTGAACAAACCCGTTCCAAGCGGCGAATCGATCTCGAGCACATGAACCGAGCTGTTCGAGGCGTGCGCCTGAGCAATCAAATCTGGGGTGTACAACGCCCAATCTTTAGGTGTTCCAATTGCAAATAAAATCTTACCCATAAGACCTCCTCAGACTCGAGCGTTGCAGCCTTTCGGCGCATGTGCTGAACGAAAATGTGAAGCGGCGATCCCGAAAAATGTTAACGGTATTTCAATTCGAGATTCATTATCAAATTCAGCGGTCAAACTCGAGCGATACAAGAACTGTAAAATTTTGAATTGTGCTTGCCCTTAGGATTTGCTGAATGGCGGCTGAAGCCAAAAATCAAATTTTCGCTCGAGCCGCAAAATGCTTTTTTGATGTGCCAGAAATGCTCAAATTGTAAAGATAAAAAATTCACCCAGCCAAAATCGACTGGGTGAGCTAATCTATCGCTCGAGCCTTAAAATTTATTTGGCAATTACGTTGGGTAATTTGGTCAAATCCAATTT
>JANMUC010000628.1:0-1802 GCA_031391225.1 Deinococcales bacterium | reverse complement strand
GTTGCGCGGCGCAAAACCATCCTGGTACAAACCACCCAAAGCACTCAGCATTCCCGCTGGATTTGCCCGAGCCAACTCGAGCGCCAAATTCGTCATGCGTTCCTGGGGCGGCAAGCCCAATGCGCCTTCAACGTTCGCCACCGTCAGCACGGGTTCGCCAGAGGCAAGCATTCGCTCGAGTAGGCTTTCACCGTCACGCATCGCACCGTCGGCGGTTCTGGCGATCAACATGAGCGCATCACGCTGGGCATTGACTCCTTCTCGAGTTGCCAACATTTCGAGTTTTCCACAGATTTCTTCGACACTGTGCCGCCTGAACCGGTAATGCTGACAGCGCGACAAAATCGTTGGAGGAAGGCGTTCAGCCTCTGTCGTCGCCAGAATAAAGACCACGTGCGCCGGTGGTTCCTCGAGGGTTTTAAGGAGCGCATTAAACGCACTTTTGCTCATCATGTGCGCTTCGTCCAGAATGTAAACTTTGGAGTTGCCGCGCATCGGTTGCAGCGCGACCTTCTCCCGCAAATCGCGCACATCATCGACGCTGTTGTTGCTGGCGGCATCAATCTCGAGCACGTCCGGATGCCGCCCAGAAATGACCATGCGACACGATTCGCAAACGCCGCACGGTTTGACCGCTGACGCATCGTCGCAGTTGACCGTCATGGCAATCAACCGCGCTGTGGTCGTCTTGCCCACCCCGCGAGGACCCGAAAACAAGTACGCATGACCAATCCGTCCACGCTCGAGCGCGGGGCGAAGCACGTCTTTGACATGTTCTTGCCCGACGACTTCATCCCAGTGAATCGGTCTAGAGCGTTGGTAAATCGCAGCCATACCTCAGTCTACCGCCCGAACCGATGAGGTTCAAAATATAAACTCGAGAAACTAAAAAAGTCTCTCGAGGCTGTGTCGCAAAGATCTGTGTTGAAAGAAAAGTGCGCCATCGGTGAGCAACGGCACCTGGGGGTCATCCCTTAAGGCTGCTTCCTTCCGGACCTGACCTGGTTCGAGAGCCACCACCGCGTTACGCCGACAGCGCGAACAGGACTATAAACGCGGAATTCAAAAAGCGCAAGGGGGATTTTTGGAATTTGATCTCGAGCACCCATCTAAGATCCTGATCAAAACCCAAAGTTTACCTTACCAGATTGCTTTGTCGCTGGTTCATCAAATCTTCAGAAAAGCCATAAAGTGCGCTGTAAATTATTCAAATCTTCATTTTTGCAGTAGATTGTTTGTACTAGAAAAAAAGTGATGCAACAACTCAAGCTCGAGCATCACTTTTGAGGAGGAAGCGATGAAAATTTTTCAATTTATGGGTTTGCTAGTGTTAACGGTTGTGACCGCCTGTAACACAACGCCAGTGCAAACCATCAGCCCAACTCGAGTTTTGGGGGCGGTGGAATTGAGTCTTGATTCTGCGGGAGTCTCGAGATTACGATTTGCCAACAAAATCAGCACTTTGCGCGAACCCGATGTGGTCTTTGGTACGGGCACGACCCAGGTGATTACGACGACCAACGATCCGTACAATTACTTGGTTGCCACCTTCCCAGTCTCTCATGCAGCCTCGAGCACTTTAGCGTTTAGCAATTTGACCTTGTACGCCCAAGCCAAAGCGGGCAATATTGGCAGCACCGCCATTCAAACCATTGCCAATTTTGGTGGCGTGACCAACACCGCCGAACAAACACGACTGGCGAAATTGGTCGCCCCTGTTCATGCGGTCACGACCAGCTTGGGCAACATTGTGATCGACACTGCCAAAGCCGATGCCTAGATAAGTCTGAGGACCACTGACC